>JASEFU010000001.1:654194-718989 GCA_030018455.1 Dehalococcoidia bacterium | reverse complement strand
GCTCAAGAAACAAGCGGAAAGGGGGTGAGTGTACGGAATGTACCGGACGAGTACATTGAATTGACACTCTCACCACACGACCATACAATCGAGAGCGAGGGCGCAGCCATCCATGCCACCCGATAACCCAACGCTTCGAGAAGCCGCCGTTATTTTCCTCGCATCGCTCGGTCCCGATGAGCGACAGGAGGCGCAGGCAGAGGTCAACCGCTTCGTCCGCTGGTACGGCTCCGACCGAGCGATGAGCGAGCTCACAGGCCACGATGTCTCCGGCTACGCCGCAAGCCTCGGCTCCAGCCTCGCCGACGTCGCTTCCCGCCTCGAGCCCGTGCGCGCGTTTCTCGCCTTTGCCAAGAAAAAGGGCTATACCGCCACCAACATGGCCGTCCACATCCGCCCGCCGAAGGCGCAGAAGGCGATAAAGACGCCAGCGCGCCTGAAAGAAGCGGGGCCGGTCTCGTTGAGCGAAGGCGCGATTGAGGCGATGAAGCGCGAACTGGAAGAGCTCCGGGCGCGCCGTCCGAAGGTGGCGGCCGAACTGCGACGGGCGATGGCCGACAAGGACTTTCGCGAGAACGCGCCTCTGGACGCTGCCCGCGAGGAGCAGGCGCACCTTGAGGGCAGGATCCGCGAAATCGAGTCCACGCTCAAACGGGCGGTCGTGATTAAAGAGGACAAGACGCCGACTGCCTCAGTCAACCTCGGCAACACGGTTATCGTCCGCAACCTGAAGTCGGGGGCGGAGATAAAGTACACGCTGGTCAGCCCGCACGAGGTGGACCCGAGCCAGGGCAAAATATCGATCGCCTCGCCCGTCGGCAAGGCGCTCGTGAGGAAGAGAGAAGGGGACGAGGTAGAGGTCGAGGCGCCGGCCGGCGCCATACGCCTGCGCGTCGAGAGGATTCAAAGCTAGTCCTTGCCTTCTTGCCCGCTTGTCCCCCAAAATTAATCATCTCGTAATAGAACCGGCCTCGCCGGGGCGTTGGTCCTATTCCACCGGTCGTGATACAATTCACATTCAAAGGGCCGGGCCTCTTGTCGGGTCTCCGGCATGTCAATCCCTCGGAATCGATTGAGCGAAATAAGACGGCGGTGGTGCGGGAGACGCGCGAAGGAGGATGACGATGGTCAAGGCGTCGGAAGATGGGTACGTGCCGGGGCTGGCGGGCGTGCCCGTTACCAAGTCAGAGATAAGCGACATCGACGGCCACCGGGGCATCCTCAAGCTCAGGGGCTACGCGATCGAGGAGCTGGCCGAGAAGAGCACGTACGAGGAAACGGCCTACCTCGTGCTCAAGGGGGAGCTGCCCAGCAGGCAGGAACTGGACCAGTTCAAAAGCGAGCTGGCGGCGCATCGAGCAGTCGAGCCTGGCATCATCGAGATGATGAAGGCATACCCCAAGAACGCGCACCCTATGTCCGCCCTCCAGACCAGCATCGCCTCGATGGCTCTTTTCTACCCGCGCACCGTCGATGACGAGGAGGTCAATCACCAAGCGTGCTGCCGGCTTATCGCGCAGGTGCCGACGCTCGTCGCCGCCTTCCACAACATCCGCCAAGGGAAGGAGCCGGTCGCTCCCCGCGAAGACCTGAGCTGCTCGGCGAACTTCCTCTACATGCTCCACGGCGAGGCGCCGCCGCCGCTTGTCGAGCGCACCTTCGACGTCTGCCTCATCCTGCACGTCGAGCACACGGTCAACGCCTCGACGTTCACCGCCATGGTAACAAGCTCGACGCTCGCCGATCCGTACGGCACCATCGCTGCCGCCGTCGCCTCGCTCGGGGGCCCGCTGCACGGAGGCGCAAACGAGCGCGTGCTGCAAATGCTGGAGGAGATCGGCTCGGTCGAGCGGGTCGAAGCGGTGATAAACGAAAAGATCGCCCGCAAAGAGGTGATCTACGGCATGGGCCACCGTGAGTACAAGACGATGGACCCGCGCGCCCGCATCCTCAAGAGCCTGGTCAAGCCGCTCTTCGAGGAGTTCGGCCCCACGCCGCTGTACGACATCGCCGTCGAGGTCGAGAAGGTCGCGACGGCGCGGCTGGGAGAGCGCGGCATCTGGCCCAACGTCGACTTCTACTCGGGCATCGTGTACGACCGCATGGGCATCCCCATCGACCTGTTTACGCCCGTGTTCGCCGTCTCGCGCATCGCCGGCTGGGTCGCGCACTGGAGGGAGCAGATCGCCAACAACAGGCTCTTCCGGCCGACACAGATATACCAGGGCCACGGCGACCGCGCCTACGTCCCGCTCGAGCTGCGCGGCTAGCGCCACCAGCGATGCGGCCATGCGCCGCCGCCGACCGCGCCGACCGGCGCCGCGGCCTCCGCGCCTTGACCTGCGTTTCGGGAAGCGCTAATCTCGATTGAGACGCCCATGCGCAACCTCCGCGTCGGCCTCGCTCAGGTCAACGTCACCGTAGGCGACCTCAAGGGCAATGTCGAAAAGATAGTGCGCTACATTGACTGCGCCCGCGCCCTCGCCGTCGACGTCGTCGCTTTCCCTGAGCTCGCCATCACCGGCTACCCGCCTGAAGACCTCATCTTGCGTCCTCAGTTTATCCGCAACAACCTCGACGCCCTCCAGGAGGTCGTCGGCAAGACCACGGGCGTCACCGCCGTCGTCGGCTTCGTCGACTCCGACGGTGAGATCTACAACGCCGCCGCCGTCATCCACGACGGCCGCCTCGTCGACGTCTACCGCAAGCAGTACCTCCCCAACTACGGCGTCTTCGATGAGGACCGCTACTTCACTCCCGGCAGCGGCTGTTCAATTCACGAGATAGCGGGCGTCGAGGTCGGCGTGAACATCTGCGAGGACATCTGGTACCCCGAAGGGCCGGCGCAGGCGCAGTCGTTTGCGGGGGCGGAAGTCATCCTTAACGTTAGCTCTTCCCCCTTCCAAGCCGGCAAGCGCCTCTCCCGCGAGCGCATGCTCTCCACCCGCGCCAGCGACGGCACCGTCATGCTCTGCTATCTGAACCTGGTGGGCGGACAGGACGAGCTGGTCTTCGACGGCAACAGCCTGGTCTTCGACCCCGAAGGCCGGGTCCTGGCGCGGGCGCTCCCCTTCGAAGAAGACCTCCTGGTGTGCGACCTCAACCTCGACGAAGTGATGCAGGCCCGATTGCGCGGGCCCCGCCGGCGCAAGGAGAGGACGGCGCTGGCAGTCAATTCGCCGGCGAAGGTCCGGGTGTCCGCAGAGCCGTTGCATCCCGACAAGCCGACGCTGGCCGCGCGGCCCGTCGAGCCGCTGGACGATGTCGCCGAAGTGTACGCCGCCCTTGTGTTGGGGACGCGCGACTACGTCCACAAGAACGGCTTTCGCAAAGTAGTCATCGGCCTCTCGGGCGGCGTCGATTCCAGCCTTGTCGCCGTCGTCGCCGTCGATGCCCTGGGTGCCGAGAACGTGGTCGGCGTCTCCATGCCTTCGCGCTTCTCCTCGCCCGGCTCGCGCCGCGACGCGGAAGCGCTGGCGGAGAACCTCGGCATCGAGCTTAAGTCCATCCCCATCGAGGAGGCGTTCTCGGCGTACCTGCACATGCTCGAGCCCGAGTTCGCGGGCACTGAATTCGACGTGGCGGAGGAGAACATCCAGACGCGGATCCGCGGCAACATCCTTATGGGGCTGTCCAACAAGTTCGGCTGGCTCGTCCTCGTGACCGGCAACAAGAGCGAGATGGCGACCGGCTACTCCACCCTCTACGGCGACATGGCGGGCGGCTTCGCGGTGATAAAGGACGTCCCCAAGACTCTCGTGTACAAGCTGGCGGAGTACCGGAACGCGCGCGAGGGCCGCGCCCTCATTCCCGAGACCGTCTTCACGAAAGTGCCTTCGGCGGAGCTACGGCCAGGCCAGGTCGACCAGGACACGCTTCCCCCCTACGAGGTGCTCGACCCCATACTCCAGGCGTACGTGGAGGAGGACAAGAGCCTCGCCGAGATCGTCGCCATGGGCTTTGACGAAACGACGGTGAAGCGCGTGATCACGATGGTCGACCGGAACGAGTACAAGCGGCGGCAAGCGCCTCCGGGCGTCAAGATCACGCCCCGCGCCTTCGGCCGCGACCGGCGTCTCCCCATCGCCAACCGCTACCGCCAGTGGTAGGCGCCGCCACGGTTCGGAACAGAAGCAGTCGATAATATACGTGAACGGCCCTGCCCGTCGCGGAGGAATCGATGAGCCCTTCGTCCTATCTACTCGCCCTCACACACGCCCGCATCCTCACGCCCACCGAGGAGATCGAGGACGGTACGGTCGTCATCCAGGACGGGCGTATTCTCCGCGTCGATAGGGACGCGCCGCCGCCCGAAGCCCGCACGCTCGATCTGCGTGGCCTCATCGTCGCCCCCGGCTTCGTCGACCTGCACACGCACGGCGGCGGCGGCTTCTCGCTCACCTCGGGCGACCCCGACGAGCTGCGCGGCTATGCGCAGTGGGCGGTCTCGACCGGCGTCACGTCGTTTCTTATCGCTCTCGTGCCGGCGCCCCGCGAGGAGCTTGTGGCGCAGATGCGCACCCTCCTGCCCCTGCTGCGCGCGCCCACCAACGGCGCCCGGCCGCTCGGCTTCTACCTCGAGGGGCCCTTCCTCAGCACGGAGCGTCCCGGCGCCTTCGACCCGCCCTCCCTGCATCCGCCCGACGTATCGGAGTTGCGAGGATATCTGGACGCCGCGGAAGGCAACCTGCGCGTACTGGCCATCGCGCCGGAGCTGCCGGGCGCAGAGGCGGTGATCCGCGAGGCGACGGCCGCAGGCGTCGTGGCCGCTCTCGCCCACAGCGACGCCGGCTACGAGGAAGCGATGGAAGGTTTCTCGGCGGGCATCAGCCACGTAACGCACTGCTTCAACGCCATGCGTCTCTTCCACCACCGCGACCCGGGCTGTCTGGGCGCCGTCCTCAACCGCCCTTCGGTGACCGCCGAGATCATCGCCGACGGCGTGCACGCGCACCCCGGCGCCATCGAGCTGCTGCTCAGGGCGAAGAGCGCGGCGGGGACAGTGCTCGTGAGCGACGGCATTCCCCTGGCGGGCCTCTCCGACGGCGTGTTCGAGCTTCAGGGCGCGAAGGTGCGGGTCGAAGGCGGCGTGGCCCGTCGCGGCGACGGCACCCTCGCCGGCAGCACGGTGACGATGGACCGGGCAGTCGCGAACGTCTGGCGCCGGCTGCTGCTCCGCCCCTCCGAGGCGGTGACGATGGCGACCGTTAGCCCCGCAGCAGTCATCAGGGAAGGAAGCAAGGGGAGGATATCGCCCGGCGGCGACGCCGACATCGTCGTGCTCGCGCCCGACCTCGAGGTCGAAATGACGTTTGTCGCCGGCCGGGAGGTCTACCGGCGCCACTGATCGCCGCGGGGGCATCAGGGACCGTCGCGCTCCTGCCTGTCCACGTAGTCGATGATCTCGCCCGGACGTTTGATTATCAGATCGGGTTGGTATTCCCCTGGGTCGGCCTGACGGAACTGGTGCGTCAGGACGGCGCGCATCCCCAGGTTTTTCGCGCCTTTTATGTCGGCGAGCGGCGTGTCGCCGATGAACACGGCCTCAGCGGGCGAGACCCGCAGCGCATTCAGCGCCGCTTCGAAGATCGCCGGGTGCGGCTTTGTAAGGCCGACTTCTGACGAGATGACCAGCACGTCGATTAAGGGGAGCAGCCCGTGGTCGGCGAGGGAGCGTTCGAGCGACGCCCGCGACTGGTAGGTGTTGGAGATAACGCCGATGCGAAAGCCGCGCTCTCTCAGGGCGCGCAACGTCCGCCGCGTTTCCGGGTCGACCCGGTAACGGATGCTGCCCGAAACGGCCAGATCGGGCATGCGCCGGAGCGTTTCCTCGGGAACGTCGAGCCCCAGCCTTGCGAACGCGCGCCGGAAGGCTTCCTCCGCGGGTAGTTGCTCCATCTTGCCCGCCTGCCACGCCTGCGCCTCCTCCACGAACACGGCGGCGGCCGCGTCCCGCAGCGCCTGCGCGTCCGGTACGCGTTCGCCGAGCGCCTCGATCAGCGCCTGCCGGACGTGGTCGTACGCTTCCGCCTCGGCGGAGTAGTCGACGCTCCACAGCGTATCGCCGAGATCGAAAAGGACAGCTTTGATCTTCATGCGCTGCCGGCCCTCCCTGCCCGCGCCGGACGTGGTATAGGAGCGGGAGCTTCTTCGTTTATATACTATGGGACGCCAATGGACTACGTTTCAGCGGGCCGCCTTCGCTCGCAGGCCGAAAACGAATGGAGATGCGCGGCAGAAGGTGTTAAGATAGGGGCACGCAACGGCGGGGGAGGCTGAGAGGGCACTTGAGCGTATACCTCCTGACCCTGTTTCTGGCCACAGGCATCGCCCTGCTGACGGCCGTCGTGCTGGAGACGTTCGCGCGGCGCATCCACGTGCCCGGCATCTTCCAGGCGAAGCGCGGCGACGGCGAACGGCCCTGCTGGGGGGGAATAGCCCTCTTCTTCTCATTCGCCGTCACGCCTTTCATCGCCTCCGCCCTCTCGCAGGAGGCGTCCGACTACTTCTCACCCAAGTCGGGCGATTTCCTCGGCTTCCTGGGCGCCTGCTCCCTTATCTTCCTCATCGGCCTCGTTGACGACTGGCGGCCTCTCGACTACAAGCCGAAACTGATCGGCCAGGTGGCCGCCGCCTCTGCCGTCTACGCCGCCGGCTACAGCATAGACCAGCTTGCCTTCCCCTGGGGCGCCGAGATCGACATGCACTTCATGGCGCCCGTCGCCACGGTTATCTGGATCGTCTTCTTCACAAACGCCATCAATTTGATCGACGGCCGCGACGGCGTGGCCCCCGGCGTGTCGATATTCGCGGCGGCTGCCCTCGCCCATATCGCCGCCAGCTCCGAGCACCCGACGGTGGCGATACTGCTTGTCGCGGCGGCAGGCGCCGGGCTCGGCTTCATTCCGTTCAATCTGCCGCCGGCAACGAGCTACCTGGGCGACTCCGGCGCTTTGCTCCTCGGCTTCATCCTCGGCTCGCTCTCCATCCGCGCCGCCACCGGCGTCACCGATGCCGTCTTCATCAGCGTGCCCATCGTCGCCCTCGGCTTCCCGATCCTCGATACGGTGCTGGCGGCCGTCCGCCGCGCCCTCGACCGGCGTCATCCCTTCGGCCGCGACCTCGACCACATCCACGACCGGCTGGAGAGGACCGGCTTCGGCCCGCGCGGGCTGCTTGTCGTCGTGTACGGCATAAGCGTTGCCCTCTCCGGCGCCGCCATCCTCCTGCACCACGTCGATGTGTTCGCCCTCGAGCTGGTAGTGCTCCTCGGGTTCGGCCTCATGGTGGCCGTGCTGCTGGCTCGGCTGGGCTACCTGCTGACGATCTGGAACAGCCAGGTCGTGGTCTGGGTGCGGCAGCGGGTAAACGGCATCGCGGCGGTCGCGTTCAACTCGCGGGGCAAGCCGTCGTGACGCGACGGAGCGCCCTCGACGGCACCCGTCGCTTTCCGTTCCTGGCGGGCATCTTGGCACAAGCGCCGCGCTGAGCGAAAATGAGGTCGGGCGTCGGGCCCGGCCGTTGCTTTACAGACGACGCCATAGGAGTGGCCGACGTGGCGAACAAGGAGCAAGGACCGGCGCGAAAGGCCGGCCGCGGCAAGAAGCCCTGGAGCGGGCGCTTCGCCGCCAAAACGCACCCGCTGGTCGACATCTACACGTCGTCCCTGGGCGTCGACTCCGCGCTCTACCGCCAAGACATCCGCGCGTCTATCGCCCACGCCCGCATGCTCGCCCGGCAGCGAATCATCCCCAGGGCCGACGCCGACGCCATCGTCCGCGGCCTGCGGGAGATCGAGCGCGAGATCGAAAAGGGTGAGTTCCCCTTCGACGAGAGCCTCGAGGACATACACACTAACATCGAGGCGCGCCTCAAGGAGAAGATAGGCGGGGCCGCCGACCGCCTGCACACCGCGCGCTCCCGCAACGACCAGGTGGCCACCGACCTGCGCCTGTTCCTCAAGGAGCGCGTCGCCGAGATCATGGGGGCCATCCGCGTCCTGCAGATGACTATTATCAAGGTCGGGGAGCGCCACATCGACGCCGTCATGCCGGGTTACACGCACCTCCAGAGGGCGCAGCCGGTGCTCTTCGCCCACCACCTGCTTGCCTATTTCGAGATGCTGGAACGGGACCTCGAGCGCTTCGGCGACTGCTTTTCGCGCGCCGACGTCCTCCCGCTGGGAAGCGGCGCCCTCGCGGGGGTGCCCTACCCCATCGACCGCGGTGCGGTGGCAAGCGAGCTCGGCTTTGCCGACATCAGCCGCAACAGCATCGACGCCGTCTCCGACCGCGACTTCGCGCTGGAGTTCCTCTTCGACGCCGCGGTCTGCATGATGCACCTCTCGCGTCTCGCCGAAGAGATCGTCCTCTGGTCGAGCGCGGAGTTCGGCTTTATCGAGCTCGACGACGCCTTCGCCACCGGCTCCAGTATCATGCCGCAGAAGAAGAACCCCGACGTGGCGGAGCTGGCGCGCGCCCGTACCGGCCGCGTCTACGGGCGGCTCGCCGGGCTGCTCGCGACCCTCAAGGGCCTGCCCCTTTCCTACAACCGCGACCTGCAGGAGGACAAGGAGCCGCTGCTCGACGCTCACCAGGCCGTGGTGTCCACGCTGATCGTCTTCGCGCCCCTGCTGCAAACGATGCGGGTCAACGAGGAGCGGATGCGCGCCGCGGCGGCCGGCGGCTATGCCCTCGCCACCGATCTCGCCGACTACCTGGCGCGAAAGGGCGTGCCGTTCCGGCAGGCGCACGAGGCCGTCGGCAAGCTCGTGAAGTATGCGCAGCGCAAGGGCAAGGAGCTTTCGGAGCTAACGCTCGCCGAGTACCGGCGTTTCTCGCCCTTGTTCGACGAGGACGCGCTGCGGCTCGACCTCGAAGCGTCGCTGAAGTCGAGGGACATCCCCGGTGGCACGGCGCCCCGCCAGGTGCGACAGGCCCTGCGCGAAGAGCGCGAGCGGCTGCAGAAGGAGCTCGAAGAACGGTGACCGCAACCATCAAGATCGCCCCCTCCATCCTTGCAGCGGACTACACGCGGTTGGGCGAGCAGTTGCAGGCCGCCGAAGCGGCGGGCGCCGACTACATCCACGTCGACGTCATGGACGGACGCTTTGTCCCCAACATTACAATCGGGCCGCTTATCGTCAGGGCGGCGCGCCGCGCCACCGGCCTCCCGCTCGACGTCCACCTCATGATCGAGGAGCCGGAGCGCCACATCGACGCGTTCGCGGACGCGGGCGCGGACATCCTGACAGTGCACCCGGAGGCGACGCCCCACGTTCACCGGGCGCTAGAGCAGATCAGGCGCCGCAACGTGAAGGCGGGCATCGCTCTCAACCCGGGTACGCCGGTCGCCGCCGCCGAGGAGATGCTGGCGGAGCTCGACCTCGTGCTGGTTATGAGCGTCGACCCCGGGTTCGGCGGGCAGGAGTTCATAGCCGGCGTGCTGCCGAAGGTGCGGCGTCTGCGGCGATTGCTCGACGAGCAGGGGCTGCGCGCGGAGCTGGAGATGGACGGGGGGATCACGGTCGATACGGCGCCGGCGTGCGTGGAGGCGGGAGCGCGGGTGCTGGTGGCGGGCACCGCCGTCTTCAACGAGAAATCGACCGTCGAGGAGAACATCAAGCGACTGCGCGAAAGCGTTGTACGAGCGTGAATTCTGCTGCTGGTTCCGTGAGGTAGAAACGGGTGCTGGTCTTCATCGATCAAAGCGGCGATGTTCATCCTAGCGCCACAACGCTCAGGCCCGTGCTTGCGGCCGTTTGCATCGATCAGGCCAGAAGTCGGGACCTCAGTCGGCAGATGTTCAACATGAAGAAGAGGCTGACCGAAAACCCGGAGAACTTCGAACTGAAAGGGCACAAGCTGCTAACCCGCACCACATTCGAAAAGAGGGCGGCTAAGCGGGAACTCGTGGAGTCGACATTTGAACTTATCAGGAATATTGATCTGACGCTTTTTGCAATCGTTATGGAAAGGCCCACCGTTGTTCCCTTGCTTCAACCCGGGATGCTACCAAACCAGTACCGATACATTCTGCAGCGCGTTGCCCTCCTGCTAGACGCTCAGTCTCACGATGACATGGCACTGTTGATATTCGACGGTCAAGGCCCCAACTTCGGGCGAGATCTCTCGTCGGCAATAAGCGGCTTCTTGTTCAAACATCCGGAAGGCCAATCCTATAGCCGCATTGTAGAGACACCCCTGTTCGTCGATTCCCGAATCACGCCGGGCATTCAGATCGCCGACATGGTGGCGTCGTGCGTGCGGCATTTCCAGGAGAACGAGCTTCATCGGCGGCCGCTACCAGCCGGAGACACATTCCTGTCCGCCATCCAGCGATACTATCGCTGTGTTCAACAGAAGAGCATAGACCTACAAAACGACCGGGGAGTAGTCTTCCACGGAATTTACTTCATGCCAGAACGGCACTTGCACGAGGAGCGTTTGGCAGAAGACGTGGGAGGAGAGGTTCAAGGACTGGAGCCCAACGGGTGGACGGTGGGCACAGAAAAATAGACGCCGGGAAGCGGCTAGATTAAACGCCGCACCCGGCCTCACAAGTCATTATCGTCCATACGCGGAGAATGTCAAGCCCCCTCTGCTGGCTCCGACTTTCAAAGGGCGGCAGGGGCTTTGGTGAGGGTGCGCAGGCAGCGAGTGCAGATGTTGACCTTCACAGCCGCGCCATTAACGCGTATCGTCTGCTTGTGGACGTTCGGTCGGAACACGCGGTTTGTTCGCGGCGCCTTCCGCTCCCACCGTCCGGCGTGACGGTGACGTATGTTGCGCCCGAATACGGTGCTCTTGCCACAGATATCGCACTTCCCGGCCATGAGATTGCTTTCCTTTACGGGGTGGACTCGTTGTTGCTAGAATTCAACTGCCATACTAACATGCGGGACTGACCCGAAACAACTCCCGATGAAACGCCACGATCAGAGGACCAGCGCCGTTCAACGCACCCGCAACGGGGAAGACCCCCATGTGCTGACGGGCGAAGACCTGCGCGAGATGTTCGCCGCCGCCACCACCTGGCTGGAGCGCAACGCGGAGGCGATAAACGCCATCAACGTCTTCCCTGTGCCCGACGGCGACACCGGCACCAACATGTACCTCACCATGCGCTCCACCATGGACGAGGCGTACCAGACAGGGAGCGACGACGCCGGCGTGGTCGCCAGCGCGATGGCGCACGGCGCCCTCATGGGCGCGCGCGGCAACTCAGGCGTCATCCTCTCGCAGATGCTGCGAGGTCTCGCCGATAGTCTTTCCGGCAAGCAACGCTTCGACAGCGTGGACCTCGCGGACGCCCTAGAACAGGCGGCGAGCAGCGCCCACCGCGCCGTGCGCCAGCCGGTCGAGGGCACGATCCTGACGGTGCTGCGCGAGGCGGCGCAGGCTGCCCGCAGACGCGGCGGCAGGCTCCGCAGCGGACTCCGCGGCGTCCTGGCGTCGACGGTGGCGGCGGCCAAGGAAGCGGTCGCCAAGACGCCGACGCTGCTCCCCGTGCTCAAAGAGGCGGGCGTCGTCGACGCCGGCGGCCAGGGGCTCTACATCATGCTCGAAGGCGCGCTGCGCTACCTGCGCGGCGACCTGGCGCCGCTGGCCCCCCTGGCGATGCAAGACCCCGAGCAGAGCTGGCTGAACGCGACCGCCGCCGTCCACGAGAGCGGGAGCGCCGCTTACGGCTATTGCACTGAGTTCCTCGTCCAGGGCGAGGGACTCAGCGCCGACGCCGCGCTCGAAAAGATGGTGAGCCTGGGCGACTCCGTGCTCGTGGTGGGCGACGACCGGCTGCTGCGCGTGCACCTCCACACCAGCGACCCGGGCGCCGCCCTCAGCTACGGCACGTCGCTGGGCGAGGTGGTCCGCATAAAGATCGAGAACATACGGGCGCAGGCGGAACAGTTCGTGCAGAAGGCGCAGGCCGGCTACGAGCCCACGCTTGCCCCCATCAGCACCGTCGCCGTGGTCTCCGGCAAGGGGCTCGAAGACATCTACCGTAGCCTGGGGGTAACCGCCATCGTCCCCGGCGGCCGCACCATGAACCCCAGCATGCAGCAGATACTGGCCGCCATCGACTCATGCCCCGAGAACGAGGTCATTGTCCTGCCCAACAACAAAAACGTTGTCCTCACTGCCGAGCAGGCGGCCGCGCACAGCAAAAAAGACGTGCGCGTCGTCCCTACCGAATCGATGCCGCAGGGTGTAGCCGCGTTGCTCGCCATCAACCTCGAGAAGGGTTTGCGCGAAAACGCGGCGATCATGTCGGAAGCCCGCCACCAGGTGAGGACGATCGAGGTGACGCGGGCGATACGTTCGGCGGTCATCGAGGGCGTGCGCGTGCGCAAGGGCCAGGCGATAGCGCTCCTAGACGGCAGCCTCGTGGCAGCGGAAAACTCGGCGGAAGCAGCCGTGCTTGCCGCTCTCGCGCAGGCGTCGGCTTCGGAGATGGCCCTCGCCACCATTTACTACGGCGCCGACAGCAGCGCCGAGGAGGCGCGCTCACTCGCGGACCGGGTAACCAGAGACCATCCCTCCCTCCAGACTGAGGTCGTCTATGGCGGACAGCCCCACTACAAGTACATCGTCTCTCTCGAATAGCGCCGGGGGAACCGGCCCGCGATGACCGTCCGCATCGTAACCGACAGCACGGCCGACCTTCCACCCGGCGTCGCCGAAGAACTCCGCATTACCGTCGTGCCCGCGCTCGTGATGTTCGGGCGCGAGGAGTTGCGCGACGGCGTTGACCTGACGACGGAAGAGTTCTTCAGGCGGATGACGAACAGCAGCGTCGCCCCGACCACGTCGCAGGCGCCTGTGGGCGCCTTCCTCGAAGCGTACGAGAGGCTCTCCAGGGAAACGGACGAGATAGCAGCGGTCCTCCTGGGCGGCCGTTTCTCAGGGATGGTGGCGTCGGCGCTGGCGGCGCGGGACATGCTGAAGGGCCGCTGCCGCATCGAAATCGTCGATTCCGACAGCGCTTCGCTGGGGCTGGGCTTCGCCGTGATGGCGGCGGCTCGCGCCGCCCGCGACGGAGCGCCGATGGAGCGCGTGACGGCAATCGCGCGTTCGTGGGCGGCGCGACAGCACACTTTCGCCGCGCTCGACACGCTCGAGTGGGCGCGGCGGGGCGGCCGCATCAGCCGCATCGAGGCGGCGCTGGGCAGCCTCCTCCACATCAAGCCCATACTCACCGTCAAGACCGAGATCCAGGCCGTCGGGAGGGCGCGCACCCGCGCCGCCGCGCTCAAGCGCATGTTCGAGCTGGCGATGTCGTACCCCAACATCACGCACGTCGGTATCATGTACGCGACGACCCCGGAGGACGCGGAGATGATCGCCGGTTGGGTGCGGGCCTCGCTCCCCGAGGCGCAGATCGAGATCGTCAGGATCGGGCCGGCGCTGGGGGCGCACGGCGGGCCCGGCATCATGGGCATGACAGTGGTGGAGGGGGAAAAGGAAGCTTGAACGAGCGGGAGGGCCAGCTCCGCAAGATACTGGAGCACGAGCGCCGCCTGGGCTGCGCCGATAAGGCGGTGATAGGCGGCATCGACCGCTACCTAGACCGGCTCATTGAGCAGAACGTCTTCCCTCCCGCGTCTCCCGTCGGCGCATCGATAAGAGCGCTTCCCCGCGGCGGCTACGCGTCGCTCGGCGTCGAGGAACGCGCCCGCTGGCTCACGCAGACCATCCATCTCATCGACGGGCAACCGGGTGCCGCCCCCTTGAAGGCGGCGCCGTCTCCCGCGCGCGAGCCGGCGGCGGCGAAGAAGCCGCGACGGCCGAAAGCGTCCGCGACAGCAGGCGACCTCTCAGCGCCGGTCACCGCCGTCAGGGGGGTGCGCGACGCCCTCGCCGTGAAGTTCGCCCGCCTCGGCGTCGAGACCGTGCGCGACCTGCTCTACTTCTTCCCCCGCCGCCACAACGACTTCGCGCGCATCCGTCCCGTAGCGGAACTCGTCGTCGGCGAGGAGCAGACGCTGGTGGCGACGGTGTGGAGCGCCGCCGAGACCACCATCGGACGGCGTCTGCGAGGGACGGAGGCGCTCGTGGGCGACGCCACGGGCACGATGCGCGTCGTCTGGTTCAACCAGCCCTATGTTGCCGGGCAGCTCAAGACGAACCGTCAGGTCGTGCTCGCGGGCAAGGTCACGCTGTTCAAGGGGCAGAAGACGATGGAGAACCCCGAGTACGAGCCGCTGGAAGAGGAGCTCGTGCACACGGGCCGTCTCGTCCCCGTCTACCGCTCGACGTCCGGCCTGCCGCCGAGAACGATACGCCGCGTCGTCAAGGAAGCGCTCGACTCGTTCGCCGACGCGCTGGCGGAGCCCCTGCCGCCTGAGATGCTGACGCGGCTCCGCCTGACTCCGCTGACGACAGCCGTCCGTCAGATGCACTACCCCGACGGCTGGGAGCGGCTGGAGGCGGCGCGACGGCGGCTCGCCTTCGACGAGCTGCTGGTCATCCAGCTCGGCGTTCTCGTTCGGAGACGGGAGTGGCGCGAGCGGGGGCTGGCGCTGCCCCTGCCCCTGCCGGCGGACGTGCGACGCGGCTTCGTCGGGGCGCTGCCCTTCACGCTTACCTCCGCGCAGGAGAAGGCGCTGGAGCAGGCGCTGGCCGACGTCGCCGGCGAGCGCCCGATGAACCGCCTGCTGCAGGGCGACGTCGGCAGCGGCAAGACGGTGGTGGCGGCGGCCAGCCTGCTGGCGGCAGCGGCGTCGGGTCGCCAGGGCGCGATGATGGCCCCCACCGAAATCCTCGCCGAGCAGCACTTCCGCACCCTTTGCGGCATCTTCGGCTGCGGGGACGAGAAGGCACCGGTGGCGCAGGTCGACGCCCCCTATCTGGCGCGGCCGCTGCGCATCGCCCTCCTCTCGGGCAGCCTGCCGGCGGCGGAGAAGCGCGCCGTCCGCGAAAGCATAGCCGCCGGCGAGATCGATATCGTCGTCGGCACGCACGCCGTCATCCAGGGAAGCGTCGACTTCGCAGGCCTCGCGCTCGCGGTCGTCGACGAGCAGCACCGCTTTGGGGTGATGCAGCGGGCGGCGCTGCGCGAGAAGGGCGTCAACCCGCACCTGCTGGTAATGACGGCGACGCCCATACCGCGCACCCTCGCCCTCACCCTCTACGGCGACCTCGATATCTCCGTCATCGACGAGATGCCGCCGGGACGCAAGCCCGTCGAGACGCGATGGGTGCCGCCGGAGGGCCGCGACGAGGCCTACGCCTTCGTGCGGGAACGCGTCGGGCAGGGAGAGCAGGCGTTCATCATATGTCCGCTCATCGAGGAGTCGGAGACGCTGACGGCGCGGGCCGCCGCCCACGAGTTCGAGCGGCTGCGAGCGGAGGTCTTCCCCGACCTGCGCCTCGGGCTGCTGCACGGGCGGCTGGCGGCGCAGAAGAAGGACGCGGTGATGCGCGACTTCCGCGACCGCCGCCTCGATATCCTCGTGTCGACGGCGGTCGTCGAGGTGGGCGTCGACATCCCGAACGCGACGGTGATGATGGTTGAGGGAGCGGAGCGCTTCGGGCTGGCGCAGCTCCACCAGCTCCGCGGCCGCGTGGGGCGCAGCGACGCCCAGAGCTACTGCCTGCTCCTCTCCGATAGCCCGTCGGACGAGGCCCGGGAGCGGCTGCAACTGATGGAGCGGACGACGGACGGCTTCGCGCTGGCAGAAGCCGACCTGCGGCTGCGGGGCCCCGGCGAGTTCTTCGGGACGCGCCAGAGCGGGCTGCCCGAGTTCAGGGCGGCGCGCCTCTCCGACGTCCGTCTGATCGAGCTCGCGCGCGAGGAAGCGGCCCGCCTCCTCGAGAGCGATCCCGACCTGCAACGCCCCGAACACGAGGCCCTGGCGCGGGAGGTCGCGGCCGCCTGGGAGCGCGTCACCGCCGAAGCGCACTAGGGACCTGGCGGCGAAGAGAAGCTGCGAAGGTGTCCCCCGGGGTCGTCCAACGCGTTGCGGGTGGGCGGGCGGGAAGACGGACGTTCATGTTACGGCCACCACGTCGACGCCGCCCAAAGCATGAACGCCCCCTGCGCCATCCGCTTATCCGTTGACCATCCGTTGACAGATTCGCTCACCGTCGAAAGGGTGACTTTGGTCACGCCGCAGCCGGCCTCCTGGTGGTACAATGTTGTGAAATCCGTGAGAAGGATCGAGAAGTGGGGAAGGCTGACATTCACATCCACTCCGCGGTCGGCGACGGCATGGCCGGCCCGCAGGAGATACTCGACTACGTAGAGGCGAACACCGACCTCTCGGTGATCGCGGTCACCGATCATGATGATCTCACGGGCGGCCTGAAGGCGCGCGAGCTCTGGGCGCGCGGCCGCTACCGGTTTGAGGTTATTGCCGGCATAGAGCTGACCACCCTCGAAGGGCACCTCATCGCGCTGTTCCTCGAGGAGCCGGTCGCGCCGTTGCGCCCTGTGATGGAGACACTTGAGGCGGTGCACAGGCAGGGCGGACTGTGTATCATACCCCATCCCATGAATTGGCTCACCCGCAGCATCAGCGAGCACACGATCGAGCGGATCATGCTGAAGCGGGGCACGGGCGTCTACTTCGACGCCATCCAGATCGCCAACTCAGGCCCCGGCTCTAACGTCAACGCCGGGAAAGCGCTGCGGCTGAACCGCGAGAGGTACCATCTTCCGGAGGTAGGCGGCAGCGACGCCCACTTTCTGCCCGTCATCGGCGCCGCCCTCACCGAGTTCCCGGGCGAAACAGCGGCCGATCTGCGAAGGGCTATCCTCGAGGGCACGACCGGCGCCACCAACGGACGCTACCCTTCGCTCTCCGAGATCGGGTACCGGCGGTTCCTGTTGCAGCAGTGGCGGGGGTTTAGCGTTACACCCAGGAAAGCGGGCTGGCTGCCGACTATCGCCAGCTTCGTGAAGCGCTGGAGACCGCGATGAAGATCGGCTTTGTCTCGCCGTACGACTGGGCGGTGCCCGGCGGCGTCAACAACCACATCGCCCACCTGAGAGACCACTTCGTCGCCCTCGGCCACGAGGTACGGGTCATCGCGCCGTCGTCGCGGCCCTCCCTGCATCGAGCAGAAGAGAACGTGATCCCCATCAGCCGCGCCTACGGCATACCGGCGAGCGGCTCGGTGGCGCGCGTTACGCTGTCGCTGCGTCTGGCGCCAAAAGTGAAGAAGGTGTTGCAGGAGGAGCAGTTCGACATCGTCCACGTGCACGAGCCGTTCGCGCCCTTCCTGCCCCTAAACTTCCTGCGTCTCTCTACGGCCATCAACGTGGGCACCTTCCACGCCGCCAAGGAGGGCGGGACGACCAAGTGGTACCTGTACGGACGTCACGTGCTCAAGCGCTGGTTCCGCCGCCTCGACGGCAAGATCGCCGTATCGGTGCCGGCGATGCGTCTCGTGTCTCGCTACTTCCCCGGCTACTACAACATCATCCCCAACGGCGTCGATGTCGACCACTTCGCGCTCGAACGACCGCCGGTGGAGCGCTACGCCGACGGGCGGCCGAACGTTCTGTTCGTGGGACGGCTGGAGAAGCGAAAGGGCGTAAAGTACCTGCTCCAGGCGTTCGAGACGGTGAAGCGCGAGATGCCGGAGGCGCGGCTCCTCATCGTCGGGCCGCCGACACGGGCAGCGCGCGGGTACCGACGCTGGGTCGCCGAGAAGGGGTTGGCAGACGTTGAGTTCATCGGCTACGTTTCTTACGACGAGCTCGCCCGCTATCATCACACCGCCGACGTCGTCTGCGCGCCCGCGACGGGGAACGAGAGCCAGGGCATCGTCCTTCTGGAAGCGATGGCCGCGGGCAGGCCGCTCGTCGCCAGCAACATCGAGGGGTACGCAAGCGTGCTGACCCACGGCGTTGAGGGGCTGCTCGTCCGCCCGAAGGACGCGGAGGGTCTGGCTTCCGCCCTCATCGAGCTGCTCTCCCATCCGGACAAGCGACATGAGATGGGCGAAAGGGCGCGACAGCGGGCGCAGGAGTACAGTTGGGAGCGGGTGTCGCAGAAAGTGCTGAGCTACTATGAGCGCCTCCAGTACGAGCGGGCGGCCGGCATCCGGGAAGAGCAGGCTGCATTGATGCACCGCTGGAGTCCAGAGTAATGTTCAGACTCAGCCCGCGGGCCCTTCCTGAGAGCATCAGCGGGCCGCTCGCGCGCCTGCTCGCGCGCACGGGTCTCACCCCTAACGCTATAACGCTCATCGGGTTCGCGGGCGCGCTGGCAGCGGCGGTTCTCATCGCCCGGGGAGAGTTCCTGGCGGGCGGTATCGTGATGCTCGTCGCCGCCGCCTTCGACATGATGGACGGTCTCCTCGCCCGCGTTACGGGCCGCGTCACCGCGTTCGGCGGCGTCCTAGACTCTCTCTTCGACCGCTTATCGGAAGCGGCGGTCCTCGGCGGTCTCCTCTTCCACTTCGCCGACAGGGGCGACGTCGAGGAGAGCGTCCTGGCCTTCGCGGCCGCCGCCGGCTCGCTGCTGACGAGCTACATGCGGGCGCGCGCTGAGGCAGCGGGCCTCGAGCTGCGCGAAGGGCTGTTCACGCGGCCCGAACGCGTGATCGTTCTCGGGATCGGCCTTATCATAGACCAGGCGAGAATCGCCCTCTGGATTGTCGCCGTGCTCGGCAACTTCACTGTCTTCGAGCGTCTTTTCGCTGTATGGATGAAGTGGCGGGCAGCCCCCTCGATCGAGCAGCGGCAGAGCAGGGAGCGCGGAGAGAGAGTTGATACCCCTTCGTGACCAGGAATACCTGCGGGAGCGCTTTGCCCGCGAACTCACGGGCGCCGTCCGCATCGATCTGTTCACGCAGCGCCGGCTCCCCATCTTCATACCCGGCCGCGAGGAGTGCGCCTTCTGCGAGGAGACACAGCAACTCCTCAAGGAGCTGTCGGCTCTCTCCGACAAGATCCGGCTGACCGTCCACGAGTTCTCGGAGGCGGCGCAGGAGGCGGCGCGCCTGGGCGTCGACCGCGTGCCGGGGATCGTGCTCCGCGGCGCCCTTAACCGTCCGATACGATTCTTCGGCCTGCCCGGCGGCCACGAGTTCCCCGCTTTCGTCGAGGGGGTTATCGACGTCTCGCGCGGCAAGGTGGACCTGGCGACGGAGACGGCGCGCCAGCTCAAGCGGCTGAAAAGCGACGTCTCGCTCGAGGCATTCGTAACCCCCACCTGCCCTTCTTGCCCGGCGATGGCCCGTCTGGCGCACAAGCTGGCGCTGGAAAGCCCGCGGGTGCGCGCCGACGTGATCGAGATAATGGAGTTCCCGCGACTCATCGAGCGCCACAACATTAGCGCCGTGCCGGTGACGGTGATCGGCGGGCGGGTCGCCCTCGTGGGGGCGATGAGCGAGCAGACGCTGATGGCGCAGATAATGCAGTTCGCGCAAAGGAAGGCGCTCCAGCCCGCGGCAGGCGCCCTCGGCCCGACGTCGCCGGTGGAGCAGCAACGGCCCCAGGAGCGCCGCGAGAGCGGGATCATCCTGCCCGGATAGACGACGGAAAGGAGGCCTTGTGGAATCGGTTGAGACGGCGGAGGAAGGGAGGCCGCGGCCGCGTCTCGCCGCCTGGGATTATGTCGAGCGCGCGCTCGATCTCGATCTCACCCATCCCCTCGCCTTCGCGGCCCTCGCCGTCATCTACGTCGTCTCCCGCGTCCCCTGGCTCGACCTCGGCTACGGCACCGACCCCGATGCCTGGCGCGTCGCGCTCACCGGCGAGTACCTGCTGTCGGAAGGCGAGTACTTCCCATCGCGGCTCCCCGGCTTCCCCCTGCACGAGCTCGTCACGCTGCCGCTGCTGCCCTTCGGCTGGGTGTGGACGAACCTCTCGACCGTCGTCGTCTCCCTCGCCGGCGTCTACGTCTTCGCCCGCATCGTCCGCGAGCTTGGGCTGCCTTACAGGGGGCTGCTGACGCTCGGGTTCGCCTTCACGCCCCTGCTGTGGATAAACAGCGTGTCGACCATGGACTACATGTGGGCGCTGACCTGCTTGCTGGCCTGCTACCTGGCGCTGATGAAGGAGCGGACACTGCTGGGCGGGGTCGCGCTGGGGCTGGCAACCGGGTTCCGCCTCACCTCGTTGTGGGCGGCGCCCGCCTTCCTGCTCTGGCTGTGGCGCGAGCGGCGGCTGCGGCGCGAAGGGCTGCCGTTCGCCTGCGCGCTGGCGGTCACGTCGCTCGTGGCGTACTCGCCGGTGCTCGCCCGCTACGGCATCGACGCCTTCAACTTCTACGACGCGAAGGTGGGCTTTCTCTCGTTCCTGCGTCTGCTGGGGAAGGAGACGCTGGGAGTGCTGGGGGCGCTCGCCGTGCTGGCGGGGCTTGCCGTGTCGCTGCCGCGGCTGACGCGCCTCCCGCGCGACCTCGCCGACGATTCCCACGTCGCGCTCTGGGTCGCCATGGGAGTGCTCTTCTTCGTCTCGTTCACCCGGCTGCCCCACGAGGTAGCGTACCTCATCCCCATCTTCCCGTTCGCCTTCTTCTTCATGGCCCGCTACTTACACAGGGCGGCGCTCGCGGCGGTCGTGGCGCTGATCGTGCTCGCGGGCTTCGTCGACGTAACCTCACCCGGCGACGAGATCAACCGCGAGACGTTCACGAACGCGCGCGTCGGCGAGGGGATGCTTCTGTCAGATATCGACACGCTGGAGAACCAGCGCGCCTTTGCAGACGAGATCGCCGCCCTCGATGTCCCGCCGCATTCGGTCGTGCTTACGGGGTTCATCTACCCGCAGCTCGTTATGCGGCACAAGGACCGGCTGGAGATCGGCATCCTAGAGCGCGATTACGAGGCGATAAGCATGCTCTCGGACAGAGGCGAGGCGGTGGACAGGGAGAAGGACATTCGCTACGTCTGGCTCCTCAAGTACGACGCCTTCCAGGAACTTCGGAGCCAGGGCTACCGGTTCTTCTACGTGCCGGACGCCGGCAAGAGCAACGCCAGCGTGTTCGGGTACCGGCCCGCCTACTTTGGTGCGACGAAGCTGACGTTATCGAGGGAGACGGCGTCGGACGCGGAAGGGACGGCGAAGACCGACCGTTAAAGGGCTGGCTGGTCGGGGACAGAGCCCCGACCCTGCCGGGAGACTAGCGCCTGCGGGCGAAGAGAACGCCTCCGGCTATCAGTCCGCCGCCGATTGCCACGGCCGCTGCGACAATTCCCGCCAGCGCGAACGGGAACCCCGAACCGTCGTCGTCCACAGGTCCGCTCTCCGCTCCCGGCGTCGGCGTCGAAGTCGGTGCGGTCTGCTGGCCGCCGGCGCCGTAAGGGGTGAGCTGTGGTATCCCCGTGGCCCTGCCCGCGCCGCCTTCGCTGGCCCGCGGCGGCAGTCCCACGCTTTCGCGCCAGGCGTTGTCCAGGCCGTCCTGGTCGAACCCGTAGACGGACTCCAGCGCTTCGTCGATCCCGTTGCCTTCCCTTAGCGCCGCCAGCAGCGCCGCGAACTTCTCCTCCCCGTGCGTCTCGATAAGATACGACACCACGCTCCACGCCTGGGCATAGAAGAGGCTGACGTCCGACTCATTGCGGGCGAGACTCCCCGAGGTCATCATGCGCAGCGAGAAGACGCGGTTGCCGCGGATGGCTGATTGAAGCACACCCTCCTCGCCCGACAGCGGCTGCGACTGCGCATAGACGGCCGTGCCTTCGTCCAGCCAGGCGGGCGCGTTGCCGAAGGGCCCTTCCAGCGCCTGCCGCATGACGATGTGCGCCAGCTCATGGCGCAGGACATCGTGGGGGAAAACATCGGCGGCGACGATGGCGGTATCGGAGAAGAACACCTCGCCGAGAGTGATGACGCCGCTCTGCCCCGTCTTGCCGCCGTAAGCCGCCGCCTGCATATCCGCTGCGGAATCGTACAGGAACACCTTCACCGGGAAGTCGAGCGAAGTGCCGAGGAGCGACTCCATCCGCCGCAGCCCGTCGACGCCGGTGTTGAGGAGGTCGCGCAACTGCGACTCGTCCGCGGAGTAGTACCAGATGACGAGGTCGTCCTGAGTCCGGCTCTTCCACTGGAAGCGGTCGTCCTCGTAAACGAACGTCTTCGGCTCCGTCTTGAGCTCGTTGCCTGCGTCGTCCTTTATCTCCCAGTGGTAGATGATGTTGGCGCCGGGCACGAGGAAGAGCTTGGCGGTGCTCTTGAGGTTGAAGCTGCATTCGACCCTCGCGCCTTCGGTGCACTCGGGGTCGCCGTAGACTCTCGCGCCCTCGGGAGGGATGGTGTAGCGGAAGACGACGCTCGTGATCTCGGCGTCGCTTTCGGCGGCCATATTGAAGACGACGCCGTCGGGGAACTGGTTGCGCGCCGTCGCCGAGGTGACGGTTATCCCCTCCTGCGCCCGCACCGCTGTCAGCGGCAGCGCGGCGGCGAGGAGAAGGAGAAAGGCCGTTAACGCTCTCATTACGCTGTCCCCCCTCCGATTGTCGACTTCAGGTAGGCCTCCATGAAGGGGTCAAGCTCGCCGTCGAGCACGGCGTTGGGGTCGCTCGTCTCGTAGCCGGTCCGGTGGTCTTTGACCATCTTGTAGGGGTGCAGCACGTAGCTGCGGATCTGGTTCCCCCAGCCGGCCGCGACGTGCTCGCCCTTGAGGCGGGACTGCTCCTCCGCCCTCTTCTCGAGCTCCAACTCGAGGAGGCGCGCCTCCAGCACCTTCATCGCCGACTCGCGGTTGCGGTGCAGTGAGCGCTCGTTCTGGCAGGTCGCGACTACGCCGGTGGGAACGTGGGTGATGCGCACGGCGGTGGCGTTCTTCTGGACGTTCTGTCCGCCATGGCCGCTGGCGCGGAAGACGTCGATCCGCAGCTCTTCGGGGTCGATCTTCAGCTCCGCGAGGCCTTCCGATTCGGGCATGACCTCGACGAGGGCGAAGGAGGTATGGCGGGCGTGATCGGCGTCGAACGGCGAGAGCCGCACGAGACGGTGCACGCCGCGCTCGCTGCGTAGCCGGCCGTAGGCGTAGCGTCCGGCGATCTCGGCGGTGGCGCTCTTTATGCCCGCTTCTTCGCCGGGCGTCACGTCGAGCACGTCGGTCTGGTAGTTGCGGCGCTCCGCCCAGCGGAGGAACATGCGCAGCAGCATCTCCGCCCAGTCCTGCGAGTCGATGCCGCCTGCGCCGGCGTGTATGGCGAGTATGGCGCTGCGCTTGTCATAGGGGCCGGAAAACGAGAGGTCGAATTCAAGGCGGTGGAGGCGCTCAGCGAGGGCCTCGGTCTCTTCGGCCAGCTCCTGCGCCAGCGTCTCGTCCTCCTCCGATTGCGCGAGGTCGGCGAGCTGGCGCAGATCGCCCGCCGTCTTCTCGAGGTCGCGCCAGGTGGAGACGGTCTCCTGCACTTCGGCGAGCCGCTTCATCGTCGCCTGGGCGGAGGCGCCGTCCTCCCAGAAGCCGGGACGCGACGACTCGGCCTCGAGGCGCCGGGCCTCTTGCTCAAGGCCAGCCACGTCAAAGACGCACCAGGAGTTCGGATATTCGCTTTTGCAACGCGGTGAGTCTATCGATCGTCTCTTGCATCGTTATCCCGCTTTCAGGGCTTCAGCCGTCTTGTGTCGTCCCGCCGCCATGTGCGCCTGCCGCAGCGGTTCCGGTATCCGGTAGCCGCTGGCGCAGCGCAGCGTCCATTCTACCGCCTCGTCGAGCCCGATGAGGTGGCCGACGGAGACGAACACGGGCGCTATGCCGTCGCGCGTGCGCACGACGCTGCCGATCACTTCGCCGGCGTCCCACAGCGGCGCGCGGCTTCCCGCTTCCAGCGACGGCGCGTCGTGCACGCCGCAGAGGCGCGATTTCGCGCAGCCGATCGTCGGCAGACCGAGGGTCACGCCCAGGTGGCAGGCGATGCCGAATCGCCGCGGATGCGCCAGTCCGTGGCCGTCGACGAGGAGCAGGTCGGGCATCCGGCGGACGCGCTCGAACGCTTCGAGTATCACCGGCGCCTCGCGGAACGAGAGCAGGCCGGGCACGTAGGGGAAGCGCAGCGCGGTCTCGATGACCACCTCTTCCTCGATCGCAAGCTCCGGATAGCTGAGGACGACGACTGCGCCGCGCGCCCGCGCCCGGTAGCGGTCGACGGAGATATCGACCCCGGCTACGCGGCGCACGTCCGCGGGGCTCCCCTCGCTGACGACGAGAGGGGCCAGCTTACGCTGAATCTCCACAGCTTCCGCTGTGGAGACGTCCCAACGTTGCGTTTCCGGGGCCTTCACAACTTCATTATAGACGCCGAAACCGAGCCCGGCAACGGACGCTCACTGTTGCATCCGGGGGCCAGGAGGAGTGAAGAGGGGGCTTGCCCCCTCTTCCGGGGGTCTGGGCCCGCCTGCCGGCAAGGCAGGGGTGTCCCCCAGATCCAATAAGACGCCAGCGGGCGGGAGGGCCTGCCTGCCGGCAGGCAGGTGGGAAGACAAGCGTTCATGTTGCGGCGAGGACGGCGACGCTCCCCAGGGGCACGGCGCCTTGTCTCATCGGCAGAGGGAGCTTAGTATCAAGGACAGACTGGAACCGCATTGAAACGAATCTGCCTTCTTGCACCGCTAGTCCTGCTCGCGCTGGCGGCGTCCGCCTGCGGCATCGAGTTCGGCGACGGCGACGGGAACCACGAGCCGCTGGCCGCCATGCGCGTCTCGGGGACGCCGGTCGCCGGCGAGGAGTTGCGCCTCGAGCTCGACTACGCGCAGACGTATCCCGTGCCGGTCGAGGTCGAGTGCCGGCTGAAGCAGGGGTCGAACGTGGTGCAGGTCATCGGCACGGAGACGGTCGAAGCGAACCCCGACGGCGAGCCCGAAGCGACGCCCGTCACGGGCACGCTCTCGTTCACGTTCGAAGTCGACATTCCGGGCGAGTACCGGCTGGAATGCCTGACGCCAGCGGACACGGAGAACAAGCTCAAGCGCACGCTGACCATCGCGCCGCGCGAAGGCGGCTAAAGGGACGCCGGCGCGGCGTGCTGCCGTAGTGGAGGAGAAGATGCGCTGCACCGGTCCGCGGCATCGTCTCGCTGCCCTCGATTCTGAAACGGCCCTCGGCCTCGACCACGTTTAATCACAAGAACGTTCAGTCAGCTCTTCAGGGCTACGATCAGGGCGAAAAGTCCATGATGATTATGCTCTTGCGGTGCTTTCCAATGCGTCATTTCTTAGAGGCGTCTCAAGAGAATTGGCGCGGCAGGAATTGTAAGGTCCGCGCCGGCGGGCGTCGAACAGTGAGCGTCCCGCGGAAAATTCCCGTCAGCCTCTGACACTGGAAGCGAACTCGGCGGCGAGGAAAGCGGCGCCCATCGCCGGCGCCTCGTCCACAAACCGCCCCACGACGATGCGGACGTCCTCGAACGGCTGCGGGAAGCACTCGTCTCGCACCGCCTCCCGCATCGGGCCGAGGTAGAGGTCGCCCATCTTCGTCAGGCTGCCCCCGAGCACGATGACCTGCGGGTTGAAGATGTTGACGAGGCTGGCGATGCCCACACCCAAATAGTGTCCCGCGCGGGCGATAATCCGCCGCGACGCCGCGTCTCCCTCGGAAGCGGCCTGAGAGGCCTTCTTCGCGGTCAGCGGCGGGTCCTCCTCCGCCATGCGCGCCAGCCGCGAACGTGGCGCCTTTGCCGCTGCCTCCTGCGCTCGCTTCGCTATCGCCAGGCCGGAGGCGAGCGCCTCCAGGCAGCCGCGGCGTCCGCAGGAGCAGACGGGGCCGCGCTTGTCGATGGTCATATGCCCCATCTCGCCCGCCGAGCCGGAGGCGCCACGGTACAGCGCGCCGTCAATGATGATTCCCCCGCCGATGCCGCTGCTCAGGGTGAGGAAGAGCATGTGCTGCGAGCCGCGTCCGGCGCCCCAGCGGTGCTCGGCGACGGCGGCGGCGTTGGCGTCGTTCTCCAGCAGGCAGCGGGCGTCGAGCTCGCGCTGGAGGATGAGGGCGAGCGGGACGTCGCGCCAGCCGGGCAGGTTGGGCGGGTTGGTGACGACGCCGCTCGCGTAGTCGATCGGGCCGGGCGCGGAGACGCCCACCGTCGCCACGTCGTCGATGGTCGCCCCCGCGTCGGCGATCGCGGCCTTGAGGGAGTCGACCATGCGGGCGATGACGGCGTCGGGGCCTTCCGTGCCCAGCGTTGGGCGGATGTCGCGGCCCAGTATCGCCCCGCCGGCATCGATGACGACGGAGAAGATCTTGGTGGCGCCGAGGTCGAGCCCGGCGAGCAGACGGGCCGGCTGGTTAGTCACAGCGTTAGGTTAACGGGCCGCAACAAATCGTACAAGGGGACGCCATTTGTTGCGTCCGCGTTGACTTTCTGCGCATTCGTGCGTTCTGTAAAAGATAGGAACGATGAGTACACGCACATTGCCAATGATGCTCGCCATCGTCCTGACGGCTCTCGCTTGTTTTATCATTGAGGGCTCGACCGCACAAGGAGCGCAACGGAGTACTCCCACCCCTGCCGTCATGGCAACCGCAACCCCGTGTACGGCGATACCCGCCGCGCCTTCCGCCCTGGAAGTGGACTTGTCCGCTATGCGCTGGACCGACAACTCCGACAACGAAGAGGGTTTCCTTATCGACTTAACTGTGTGCGGCTTCACGCCACTTGAGCAACATCTCCACTATCAGCTGGCCGCTGATACGACTACTTTCCTTTTCCCGCCAGAGTATCAAAGGGCGAAGAGCGAATGCTATTGTTCGTACCTCGCGTGGAAGGTCACTGCGTTCAACGCGTGTGGCCAGGCGTCAACCTTCCTCCAGACGGGAATCCCGATGTGTCTGCCGCCTGCCACAGCCACTCCTGTCACCGTGGCGATGCCCGGCACCGGCGCGCGTGACCCAGGCGCAGGCGCTGCCCGCTGGTGGGCGGCGCTGGTCTTAGCGGGCGGCGCGGCGTCGCTGGCCGGGGGGACAGCAGTTCTCACACGAAGCGCCCAGAAGAGGCTACCCAGTTGAAGCGTCTTCCTAGTGGGATACAAATAGGGGCGCACAGCCGTGCGCCCCTACTACGGTCTGTTCGGCAATACGCGTCTAGTACATCGGCGGCTGAGGGACGCCTGCTTCTTTCTTTTCGGGGATGTCGGTCACCAGGCAGTTGGTGGTCAGCACCATCCCGGCGATGCTTATCGCGTTCTCCAGCGCCGCCCGCGTCACCTTCAGCGGGTCGATTATCCCCTTCTCCTGCATGTCGCCGAAGTCGTCCTTCGCGGCGTCGTAGCCCTGGCCGGCGGGCAGTTCTTTCACCCGCTGCACCATCACCGAGCCGTCCTTGCCGGCGTTGATGGCGATGCGGCGCAGCGGCTCCTCGAGGGCGCGCCGCAGGATGTTCACGCCCGTCTTCTCGTCGCCTTCAAGGTTGAGGGAATCGAGAGCGGAAAGGGCGTTGATGAACGCGACGCCGCCGCCGGGCACGATCCCCTCCTCGACGGCGGCGCGCGTCGCCGAGAGGGCGTCCTCCACGCGGTGCTTCTTCTCCTTGAGCTCGACCTCGGTGGCGGCGCCGACCTTGATCACGGCCACGCTGCCGGAGAGCTTGCCCAACCGCTCCTGCAGCTTTTCGCGGTCCCACTCCGAGGTCGTCGTCTCCATCGCCGCCTTCACCTGGTTCACGCGGGCCTGCACGGCCGCCGGGTCGCCCTTGCCCTCGATTATCGTCGTCTCTTCTTTGGCGACGACGACGCGGCGGGCGCGGCCGAGGTCGTCGACGGTCACGGAGTCGAGCTTGCGGCCCAGCTCCTCGCTGATGACCTGCGCGCCGGTGAGGGCGGCGATGTCGCCCAGGTTGTCCTTGCGCCGGTCGCCGAAGCCGGGTGCCTTCACGGCGACGACGTTGAGGGTGCCGCGCAGCTTGTTCACCGCCAGGGTCGCCAGCGCCTCGCCGTCGCAGTCCTCGCAGATGATGAGCAGGTTCTTGCTCACCTGGAGGAAGCGCTCGAGCACCGGCAGGATGTCGGCGACGGCGGAGATCTTCTTGTCGGTGACGAGGATATAGGCGTCCTCGATCTCCGCTTCCATCTTCTCAGGGTTGGTGACGAAGTAGGGGCTGATGTAGCCGCGGTCGAAGGCCATGCCCTCGACGTACTCCACCTCGGTGGCAATCCCCTTCGATTCCTCGACGGTGATGACGCCGTCCTTGCCCACCTTCTCCATCACCTCGCCGATGAGGTTGCCGATCGCCTCGTCGTTGTTAGCGGAGATGGACGCCACCTGCGCCATCTGTTCGCGCGTGGTAACGGGCGTTGATCCGTCCTTCAGGGTCTTGACGATGAGCTCGCTTCCCATCTCCAGCCCGCGCTTCAGCGCCATGGGGTTGGCGCCGGCGGCCACGTTCTTCAGCCCCTCCTGCACGATGGCCTGGGCGAGCACGGTGGCGGTGGTGGTGCCGTCGCCTGCGATGTCGTTGGTCTTCGACGCCACCTCCTTGGCAAGCTGGGCCCCGATGTTCTCGAACGGCTCTTCCAGTTCCACGTCCTTGGCGATGGTCACGCCGTCGTTGGTGATGGTCGGCGCACCGAATTTCTTGTCGAGGACGACGTTGCGCCCCTTGGGCCCGAGGGTGATCTTCACCGCATCGGCGAGGGCATCGATGCCGTCCTTGAGCGCCTGTCGCGCCTCCTGGTCAAAGAGGAGTTGTTTTGCCATGCGTCACTCCTTGTTGTGTAGTATGGGTCTTATTGCCTTCAGGGATAGGCTCTCACACACACTTTAGCACTCCTGAGGGGAGAGTGCTAACCATTATATTTTTAGCCGACGGAATCGAGAAATGCAAGAGGTGAGCGGAGACGCGCGCAAGAACGGCGTCTCCAGGGCGGCGTCGAACAGGGGCGCCGGCGCCCGTCAAGAGGACGCCGGCGCCGGCGCTTGATTCACAAAGCGATTATCTGACTTTGAAACCGGGACGGTTCCTCATCTCGCCGAGAGCGGCGTCGCGCACCTTCTGGCAGGCGGCGCGGAACTGGCTCAGTTCGCTCGCCGAAAGATTGCCGAATATCTTTCCGGCCACCTTGTTCGAGAGATTGAACGCCTCCTCGAACTTGCGGACACCGGCCTCCGTGAACTCGACAAGCCGCTTGCGCCTGTCCTTGGGGTCGCCGTGGGTGTGCACCCAGCCTTTCGCCTCCGCCCGGTCAACGAGGCCGGTGAGGCTGTTGGGCTCCTTCACCATCCAGATCGCCAGCTCGCTAATGGCCAGCGGGCGCTGCTCCATGGCGAGCAGCCCAAGGAGTTGCAGTTGCGGCAGCGATATCCCCTGCGATATGAGAGCAAGCTCCTGCAGCTTGAACACGGCGTTATACGCCTGGTAAAGAGCGCGCCATTCGCCCAAGCCCTTGATCTTGTCCACATCTACTGCCTTGGGATAGGGGGTTCCGGTCGTCACAAGCTCTCCTCCATCGTCTAACTAAGACATCTACGCCGATCCTGCCGCTGTCGCCCTCTACCCGTTCCGCAACGCGAAGGCAAGCTTATGTTGAGAAACCGCCTGCGCGATTGCATCGAATATAGGCTATTGCTTTTAATTAGTAATAGGGTATATGTTTTGTGTCAAGTAGCATACTCACTTTTAACACGTTACGCTTCATCCTTTAGAACAAGATCGCGACAAGGGCGAATGAGGGACAGCGACGTGGCGAACGAACGACCGCCTCCAGCCGATCGCGGAGAGTGGGCCTCCCTCTACACAGCTTATATGATCATGCGCAAGGAGACGGAACGAACGCTGGCGCGGGCTAAGATCACGATCCCGCAGGCGATCGTCCTCGTCGCTCTCGATGAGGCCGCGGGACGTCCCCTGTCGGTGACAGCGCTCGCCCGCTTCCTTCTCCAGGAAAGCCCCAGCATGACCACGTTGCTCGACCGCATGTGCGAACGGGGGCTTGTCGAGCGGCTCCAGGACCCGCGAGACCGCCGCAAGGTGCTTGTCAGGATGACCGACAAGGGGAGGAAGACGCGCGATTCCATCCGCGACATGTGGCGGGACATCCGCGAAGAACTCTTTGCCGTGTTCACGCCCGAGGAGAGGGAGCAGTTCAAAGCCCTCCTCGCCAAGTTCCGGCAGAATATCTCACGGCTCTAGCAGCCGGCGAAAAGGCGACGACAAGTCCTCGGGCCGGCGCGGACCATGGAGACCGACGGCCGGTCTTCAACCGTCTACATGCATCGAAATGGCCATTGAACCGGTCACGTTCGCGGCGGGGAAGCTGAGGCTGGAAGGCGCGCTCCACCTCCCGGAAGGCGCGCCTCCGTTTCCCGGCGTCGCCGTCTGCCACCCCCACCCCCTGTACGGCGGCGACATGCACAACTCGGTTGTCGTCGCCGTATGCGAGGCTCTCGTCGCGGGCGGGATCGCCGCGCTCCGCTTCAACTTCCGCGGCACAGGGGAGAGCGAGGGCTCGTTCGGCGGCGGGCTCGATGAGCAGCAGGACGCGCGGGCGGCCCTCGGCTTCCTTGCGAAATGGCCCTCGCTACGCGCCGGCGCACTAGGGCTGGCCGGGTACTCTTTCGGCGCCATCGTCGCCCTCTCCACGATCGACGAACGGGTGCGGGCGCTGGCCGCCGTCTCGCCGCCTTTGGCCATGGGCGGTACCTCGCCCCTACCCCGCTGCCCCACCCTCTTTGTGTTCGGCGACCGCGACGGCATTGCCCCTGCAAGCGGCCTCTCAGCAGTCGCGCCGCAGTCTTTCGCCGAGCAGGAGATAATCGTCGTCCCCGGCGCCGACCATTTCTGGTCGGGAAAGGCGGGAGTGGCAGCCGCACACGTTGCCGACTTCTTTCGCAGGAGGCTGCTGTCCGCAGATGCGGGCGACGCAGGGACGGGGGCAATCTGACGGCCGAGCCACGAAAAACGCCGTTCACAGGCCGGGGGCTACTCGTGACGGAGGGCCTCTATCGGGTTCAGGCGCGAGGCGCTGTATGCGGGATAGATCCCGAAGAACAGCCCGATGCCGACGGAGACGGTGAAGGCGACGATGATAGAGAACGGCGTCACGGCAGTGTGGAGGTCACGGCCAAAGACGTGCTGCCCGTCGGCGAGACGCGCCGCCAAGACGCCGAGGAGGATGCCTGTCATCCCTCCGAGCAGTGTGACCGTCAACGCTTCCACGATGAACTGAAAGAGGATGTCCGCCCTCTTGGCCCCGAGCGCCTTGCGGATGCCGATCTCGCGCGTCCTCTCAGTCACGGAAACGAGCATGATGTTCATAATGCCGATGCCGCCCACAACGAGAGAAATGCCGGCTATGCTGCCGAGGAGGACAGTCAGGGTCTGGGAGACTTCGGTGACTGTGGCCACAAGGTCTTCCTGAGAGCGGATTGTGAAATCGTCTTTGGTGACGTTATGGCGTTCTCTCAGTAGCGCCGCTATCTCCTCCTTGGCCTGCTCGAATTTGCTTGAGTCGGTCACCTTTACCGTGATCTGATGGACGTTGCTTAGCCCCTTGGGATGTCTGATGTACGGGATGCGCGCCTGCATCGTCGGCAGAGGGATGAGCATGAGGTCGTCTTCGTCGCCGGTGGCGGTGGCGCCCTTGCGCTCCATCACGCCGATGACGCGAAAACTGAAGCTGAAGTAGATGCGGAACGCCCCCACCGTCATCCTGACTTGCTTGCCGATGGGGTCGATATCGCCGAACAACTCCTCGGCCACGTTGGCTCCCAGGACCGCCACAAGACCCTTTCGGGTTACGTCTTCGTCACTGATGAACTGCCCCCTGGCGACGTAGTGGTCGCGCGTGAACTGGTAGTCAGGGGTGACGCCCGTGCAGTTGACGGTCATGCTGTTCCCGCCGCTGCTGACGGGGGCCTCAAAGAACACCTGAGACGTGACGCTCTCCACATAGGGGAACCGCTCCGGATCGTTGATCGCGTCGCCGTCGGCGCTCACCAGGGTATAGACGCTTCCCCCGGTGGGATTTCCGCTAGCATCCTGGGCTTGGCCGGGGCGGATGAAGAGAAGGTTGCTGCCCAGGCCTCTGATGCGGTCGGTGATGCCCTTTTGGGCGCCCTGACCGGCGGCCATCAAAGCGATGACGGCGCCCACGCCGATGATGATGCCCAACATGGTGAGCGACGACCGCAGCTTGTTGGCGGCCAGGGCGCGAATCGCGATGGGGATCGTATCGAGAACGTTCACCGGCGGAAATCAGAAGGGTTCCATACCACCGACCGCCTGCCCGACGGGCTCGGGGGCGGGGATGGGCCTGGGAAAGTTCGCCTCGTCTCCGACAATCTGTCCGTCACGCAATCTAACGATCCTGCGGGTGTGGTCGGCCACTTCCATGTCGTGGGTGACGAAGACGACGGTCATGCCCAGCTCACGGTTGAGGCTCTCGAAGATGCGCATTATTTCGACGCTGGTAGCCGTGTCCAGCGCGCCGGTCGGCTCGTCAGCAAGCAAAATGGAGGGCCGTCCGACAATGGCGCGGGCGATGGCGACGCGCTGTTGCTCGCCGCCGGAGAGTTGCGTGGGCCTGTGATGGATCCGGTTCGCGAGGCCGACGTCGGCGAGAGCCTGCTTCGCTATCCGGCGCCGGTTTCGGGTCCCGCGGTACGTGAGGGGCACTTCGACCTGCTCGACGGCGGTGAGGCGCGGCAGGAGGTTGAAGCTCTGGAAGACAAAGCCGATCTTCCGGTTGCGGATGGTGGCGAGGGCGTTGTCGCCAAGGGTGCTGACCTCGTACCCGTCCAGATAATACTTCCCCGCCGAAGGGACATCGAGACATCCGATGATGTTCATGACCGTCGACTTGCCCGAACCGGAGGGCCCGATTATGGCCACGAACTCGCCGTCCTGTATCTCCAGGCTGATGGAGCGGAGGGCGTAGATCGGAACGTCGCCTGTCCGGTAGACCTTGCTGATATCGGTAAGCCTGATCATGCTGCCTTCTCAACCACTCCTTATCGGATCCCTTCGGGCAGCTCCTCCTTGTTCTCATTGCCTGCGTTTTTCGCCGCCGCCGCCCCGCGCAGAGCCACCACGTCACCTACACTGAGGCCGCTGGTTATCTCGGTGTTGTCGCCGTCGCTCAGTCCGGTCTGGACAGGCCTCATCTCAACCTTTCCATCGACCACGACCTCGACCACCTTTTCTCCTCCCCGGCTCCGAATGACCGCGCTGGGCACAGCGACAACGTCGGCCCGTTGCTCGGTAATGATCGACGCGGAACCGTTCATTCCTGGCGCCGGCCTGGGGCCCTCGCCCTGATTGATGTCGCCGAGTATCTGACACTTGACCTTGTAGATGATGACTCCTTGTTGCGTTTCGGGCGCGAGGCCGACCGCGTACACGCGCACGGGATAGACCTTGCCGGGTATGGCATCGAAGATGACGCCTCCCACCTGACCAACCTTGATGCTTGGCAGCTCTGTTTCGCCGACGTTGAGCTCGAAGGCAAGCAGGCCGGGGGTCAGGATGGTGACGGCGGGGGTGGCGGAAGCGGTGGAAACGAATTCGCCCACCTTGACTGACAGAGCGGCGACGACGCCGTCGAAGGGCGAGACGAGGCGTGTGTCGTCGAGCGCCTTCTGCGCCTTTTCAAGCGCGAGTTCCGCCTGGCGCACCTCTTCCTCCTGGAGCGCCATCTCGGTAGCGGTCGCGCCGTCGAGCAGTTCCGAGCGGGCGTCGATGGCGGCTTCGAGGCCGGCGCGCGCGGAGTTTACGGCCGCGCGCAGATTGGCGATTGTGCGTTCGGTGGGGCCGAAGACAAGTTCGTCGAGGGCGGCCTGGCTGGCGGCGAGAGCGGCGCGCGCGGACGCCACGGCGTCCTCGGCAGCGGCGATGTCTTCGGCCGAGGCGCCCTCCCTCAGCTCGTCCAGCGCGAGCTCGGCGGCGTAGAGCGCCGCTTCCGCCGTCAGCACCGATTCCTCAGCCGTCTCGAGCGACGTGATGGAGTTGCGGTAGTTGGTGCTGGCGTAGACGAGGTCGCGCGTGACTTCTTCAAGATCGGTGAGGGGCTCGGCGGTGGGCCGGGGCGTGCGGGTAGGAGTCGGTTCGCCGGTGGGTACGGGGGTAGCGGTGGGGGTGTGGGTGGGTGTGGGTCCCGGCGTTTTGGTGGGGGTCGGCTCCGGCTGGATGTGTTCGAGGAGGTCGTCTATCTGGTCGCTGGTGAGCGGCTCCTGGTAGTCATTGCTTTCCATATCGATGCAGACGTCTTGAAGGGACCCTTCGACCTCGCAGTAGCGTTCGGCGGCGTACTCGAAGGCGCTCTGGGAGTTCTCCTGGTCTTCTTCGGCGTTGTCGCGCGTCCTGATCGCCCGCGACAGCGCGGTCTCCGCTTCGACGACTCTTGCTTCGGCGGCGGCGAGGTCGGCGTCGGAGGCGCCGTTCAGGAGGGTGTTGAGCTGGCTTTCAGCGGACGAGAGCGCTGCCTTGGCGCGGGCGACGGCCTCTTCGGCTGCGGTCAGCTCCGGTTCGTCCGGGGGGTCGAGCGCATCGGAGAGGTCGTTCTCGGCCTTGGTGAGAGCGCTGCGCGCGCTTGTGACGGCGTCCTCGGCGGCGCTGAGTTCGGCGGTGGTAGCGCCCTCTTTCAGTTTTCGGAGACGGAGGCGCGCCGCCTCGAGGCCCGATTGGGCGGTTTTCACTGCATTTTCCAGCTCATCGGCCTCGATGGAGATCAGGGTTTGCCCCGCCTTGACCTCGTCGCCGAGCTTGACGTGGATCTCCTTCACCCGGCCGGGCACGGGAAAGGTGAGGGCGGCCTCGTTTTCGGCGACGGCGATGCCGGAGGTGATCATCTGGGCGCGAAGGGTCATGGTGCCGACGGTGTAGGGCTCGAAGGGCTGTTCTTTCGTGCCGCCTTCGGCGAAGAAGAAGCGCTGCACGAGGAAGGCGCAAACAGCCGCCGCGACAAGGGCAAGAAGGAACACCAAAACGCGCCAACGCCGATTCGGTTCGAGGTCGTGTAATTCCGGTTGCTGCATGCCTCCGCCCACGCCACCAGTTTACAGAGATATCTGTATCAGGAAGAGAAAGGCGCGTCAAGTACAGGGCATCGCAAGCAAGGCAGGGAGAGCATCGATTCGCGCCTCCCCGAGGCGAATGGCCCGGTTTCTGATGCGGGCGGCGTGGCGATTCCGGGGTGTGGAACGCACGCGACGCGGGTAACGTGGGTGTGGGGCCGCCGCGCCCGCGCAGCGGGCGGAGCCTGCGCAGCAGGCTCAGGGGGCCGCAGGCACCCGGCGGCGGCCCCACATCAGCGGCACCCCGAGCGCCTCGCTGTCTTTCTTCACATGCTTCGCGCCAGCTCCTCCAGCCGCCGCCTAGGCGTCGGTTCCGGCCTCTCCGCCGGATAGCCGAGCGGAAGCAGCGCCACCGGCAGCTCGTCCGAGGAGCACCCCACAATCTCGCAAACGGCCTCGTCGCGGAAGGCGCCCACCCAGCACGCGCCCAGTCCCAGATCGTGCGCTGCGAGCTGCGCGTAGGCGCAGGCGATCGTCGCGTCCTGAACGCAGTACAGCGCCCTCCCCCGCGAGCCGTACTTCACCGCCGAAAGCGACGGCCGGGCGAGGAACACGAGCACGATCGGCGCCTCGCTCACGAAAAGCTGGTCGTAGGCGGCGCCGGCGAGCGCGCGCTTCGCCTGCCCGTCCCGCACAACGACTATGCCGTACGCTTGCAGGTCTCCGGCGGAGGGCGCGCGGTTCGCGGCGTGGAGCACCAGCCGCAGCTTGTCGTCTTCCACCTCCCTCTGCTGATAGGCGCGCACCGAGCGTCTCTCATCGATCAGCTTTGCGAATTCCATGCTCGCTCCTCCTCATCCGCGGCCGCCAAGCCCAGCTCAGGGTGGCGTGAACGGCAGCCCGTACAGTCCCACCATCCGGTTGAACCGCTCCAGCGTCCACTCGCCGCCTACCCCCTCGACGACGCGCCGGAGGAAAAACCAGATATCGGCGTCGATGTCGTCCTGCTCCGGCGTCGCTTCCAGTTCTGGCATCAGGAGGAAGATCTCGAGGCCGCTCGGAAAAGCGCCCCCCGTGCCGCCGAGAAACGCGATCTCGTACAGACGCCCCCCGTCTGATCGGAAATAGACCCTGCGTCTGGCAGCGACATCCGCCGGCGTGAGCCGGAAATGACGGCGCATGAACTCGCCGAACTCCTCGTAGTGGCGCAAACTCGGCTCCCGCAGCACCAGCTCCCTGCGGTACTGCTCCAGCGCCACATCCGGCGCGTCTAGAAACTCCATCGTCTGCTCCTACGAAATCGATGCCGGGAACGCCATTATCTGCTCCGTTATCTCCTCCGGCGCGTCCTCCTGAAGAAAATGCCGCGCCTCGTGGATAACGTAGGGCTCGTCCGCCTGCGGCAACGCCGCCTGGAACCTGTACGCTAACTCCACGGGGAAGACGATGTCCTGCTCTCCCCAGATGATCTTCGCCGGCACGTCCAGGTCGCCGAGACCCCGCGATATCCGGGCCATCACCTCATAGGCAGCGTCGCCGGGCTGCAGCGGTATTGAGCGCGGGAACGCGAGGATGCCCGTGCGGGAGTCGTAATCGGGAAACGGGAAGCGGTATGTTTCCAGCACGGCTCCCGAAATGCGTTCACTGTGGAAGACGCCCATCGCCAGGTTGGCCTCCACCATCAAGTTCCGACGCTTCAAGAGCAACTGCCCGAAGATGGGCGCGTGCAGCAGCCGCCACGGGTAGACCGAGCGGTGAAAGCGGGAAGCGTCGGTGAACGCCCACGTGTTCATGATCACCAGCGTGCGGACATTAGAGCGTCGGGCCAGCGCATAGCCGAGCCCAATTGGGCCGCCCCAGTCCTGCATCACCAGCGTCACGTTCCGCAGCCCCAGTCCGTCCAGAAGCGACGTTAGGATCGCCGTGTGGTTCCGCAGGCTGTACGCCGACTCGTCGGCCGGCTTCTCAGAAAGGCCGAAGCCCACGTAGTCGGGCGCGACAACGCGATAGCGCTCCGCCAGCGGCGGGATGAAGTTACGGTAGAGGAGCGACCACGTGGGGTTGCCATGAAGCAGCACTATCGGCTCGCCGGCGCCCTCGTCGAGGTAATGCATCCAGCGTCCGTTCACCCGTTTGTAGTTGCTCCTAAACGGGTAGAGAGCGCGGACAGCGGCCGGAAGCTCCGGAGGTATCATTGATTCGAGTTGTCTTTGCCTGCGCGCCGCGCTTCCGCCTGGCGCCTCGCCTGCTCCCGCAGGAACGCTATCACCGGCGCGGGCTCCGGCGGATGCCACGCCCTCTTCCAGTGTTCGAAGTCCGGCCACTCGAACGGCAGCTCAACGACGTTGTTCGGTTGCTGCGCTTCCTCGAGCGCCTGCAAAGCGCCGCGAATTACGGCAAGCTGCTCGTCGCGGTCATGCGCGTGACCCACGGTATGTCCGAACGGGAACTCGATCCCGACGATGCGCGGAGTTCCGGAAGCTTCGGCGAGAAAGGGCATCATCGTCAAGAGGACCGTGCTGATCCCTGCCGCCTCGATTGCGCGCGCCAGCACGGGCGCGTTCCGGCAGCAGTCCGGTCAGACGGGCGTGATGAGCGCCGCGTCCACCGCCTCCTCTTTCATGCGGGCCGCGATCTCGGGGCCGTAGCGGTCGCGCCACTCGTCCTGGTTCCACTGGAACCCCATCAGCGAGTAGCTGCTGGGCGCCAGCGAGCCGATTTCCCCCGCCTCTTCCAGCTCCAGGAAACGGTGGATGGGGAGGACGATGTTCACGTCCTCCTCGATGTCGCTGGTGTTTATGTGAAGATGCGCGACGCCGATCTCCTCCTGCCGCACGTCCCTGGGGATGACCCGATACGTCGGGTCCCCCCAGAAGGGCTCCCGCCGCTCCCTTTCGACATCGAACGGCGGTTGCTTTCCCTTCACGTACACGCCTCCAGTAGTGACGACTGAGAAGCGGCACTGATTCAAGGGCTTCTTCAGAGGGGCCCAGGGCACCTCTTGCTTCTCGATCGGCCGCGCCCGGTAGTACGCGGCCATCGACGGCGGCAGCCACTTGAAGCTATCGACCATGCCTTGCCGTTCCAGCTACAGGCCGAGAACGCGGCGGGCGTTCCCTCCCAGGACCAGGCTCTTTTCCGCATCGGAAAGCGGCAGCGACTCGATGCGCTCCGCATCCCGAAGCGGGTGGAACCACGGCCAGTCCGAGCCAAAGAGCACACGGTCAACACCGATCCGCCTGATTACGTCCGCCGCCTCCTCGTCCGACATCGATTGCGGCTCCACCGTGCCGTTGACGGCTGCGGAGCAGTCGAAAAAGAGGTTCGCGTGCTTTTCCGCCATCGCGATCGACTCTTCGACGTAGCCCTGGCCGAGGTGGGCGACGACGAGCGTGAGGCGCGGAAACGCCGCCAGCACCCGCTCGAACGCCCGCGGCCGCGAGTGGTCCGACGTCTCGGGGTCGCCGAGGAACAGGCCGCCGTGCGAGATCACCGGCAGCCCCAGCGACTGCGCCTCCTCGTAGGCAGGCCACAGGTTGCGGTCGTCGGGATTGAAGCGCTGCGCAGAGGGATGAAGTTTGATACCCCGCGCCCCTTCGCTCGCCCGCGTGCGCACTTCCGCAGCGGCCTCGTCCGGCCCCATCGATGGGTCGAGGCTGATAAACGGCACGAGGCTGGGATGATCGCGGCCCACCTGACACGTCCAGGCGTTGCGCCGCTTCATCCTCTCGACCATCTGGCGCGCCACCTCCTCGTACGGTCCCTTCCCGGAGGCGAGGGCGGCCTCTCTCATGTCCGCCACAGGCGTCATGTTGACCATCACCGCCTTATCGATGCCGCCCACCGCCATAAGGGCCAGGAGTTCCTGCACCGTGCCTGCGCAGCCGCTGAAATTCATCCCGCCCGTGGCCTGCAGCCCTATTTGCGGCGACGGATAAGTATGGACGTGAGCATCGATAACAGTCAGAGCGCTCATTTCCCCTCTTTCGGCCCCGTTGCCACGAGGCGGCTCTACGATAGCAGATAGCGACGAAAGGACAAAGAGCGCCGAAAACGCCACGGCCTGAAGCGATTACGGTAAGCGCCGTGTGCAGAAGACGCAATCTGTATCCGATTATGCTCAGGTGACCACTTGAGCTTTACAAATGAAATGGACACTGGATAAGCAGCTCCTGTTGCCGCTGGCCGCCGTCTTCGTGCTGCTGACCATCGCCAGCACGTTCGTCGGGTTGCGACTATCGAGTCACAACGCGCATGAGATGGTCCGCGATCAGCTCAAGAGAAGGAGCGCGGCCATTGAGCTGCTGCTGACGCAGCAACAGCGCGATCTAATGGGCCTCGCGAGCTCGCTCGCGAACACGTCGGAGGTCCAGGCGGCGGGCGCCGGCGGCGATACCTCCCCCGTCGACGGCTACTTCATTCCCGCCATGACCGTCGGCAACGTCGACGCCCTTCAACTGATTACGCGCGACGGGATGTCGGTCGCGGGGGTGGGGCCTCTCCCGCTCGTAACGGCGGCCGAACTTAAGAGGGCGCAGAGAACCCCGGTCTTCTCCACTATCACGGCGTTCGACGGCTCACTCTGGCTTATCGGCCTCGCGCCTGTCGAACGGGAAAACTCTCCCCCAACCTCCCTCGTGCTGGCAGGCAAGCAACTCGACCGGGACATGCTCGACACCATCGCCGGCGTCCTGGGCGCCGAATTGACGCTGACGGCAGGCGAAGTTTCCGTCGGCTCGACGGCTGCGACGGCGCCGGACGCCGGGGCTCCCCCGCCCGCCGGGGAAGCCGTCATAAACGGCTCTTACGGCATTCTGACCACCGATCTGCCTATCGGCCCGCCCGGCGCAGCTTCCCTTACCGTTTCCATACCTACCGACGACATCACGACCCGCATCCGCACTACGGCGATGACGGTCATCGGGCTCGTGTGGCTGGGAGGTTTCCTGTTCTCGTTGGTTGTCATTTTCGCGGCCAGGAGCGTCACCAGGCCCATACACGGACTCGTCCTGCATGCGCAGAGAATAAGCAAGGGAGCGTACGGACAGACCATCCCGGTGAAGGGGGTCGAGGAGATCCGGGCGCTGAAGCGAAGCTTCAACCAGATGAGCCTCGCCCTCTACCAGAGCTATCAGGAACTCTCCAATCTGGCGAATACCGATGCCCCGACCGGCCTCTGCAACCATCGCTATCTTCAGGAGAGGCTGTCCAGGGAGATGGAGCGGGCCAGGAAGCGCAACGAGCCGCTCGCGGTCATTCTCATAGACATCGATGACTTCAAGCTGTTCAACTCCACTTATGGGCATGCGGCCGGCGATAAAGTGCTGAAGCTGGTAGCGGACATCCTCATCTCGCTGGTGAGAGGCGAGATGATCGTCGGAAGGCACGGCGGCGACAAGTTCATGATCATCGCCCCCGGCAGCAACCGGCGAAAAGCGATGCTGGTGGCGAAGCGCATACGCCGGCGGTTGATAGACCAGGGCATTTATTTCGACGGCGGCCAGCGCCTCCCCCTCCGCGTCAGCATGGGAATAGCCGTCTTCCCCCAGGACAGCGCGAACAAAGAGGAGCTTCTCGCCTACGTCGACGCTTCCCTGTTCGAGTCCAAGCGCGCGGGCGGCGACGCCATAACTCTCGCCAACCGCAACCCCGGCGAGCTCTACGCCTACCAGAACACGACCCTCGGCGTGCTCGACGGCCTCGTGCAGGCGGTCGATAAGAAGGACCGCTACACGAAGTCGCACAGCGAGGAGAACGCGGAGTACGCGATGATGCTCGGCAAGGCGCTGGGACTGTCAGAGGACACGCAAAGCGCTCTGCGCATCGCCGGCCTTCTCCACGACATCGGCAAGATAGGCATCCCCGACCACATCCTCAAGAAGCCCGGGCCTCTCACGCCGGACGAACGGGAGATCGTGCGCCGCCACGTGGTACTGAGCGACCTCATCATCAAAGGGGTGCCGCATGCCGGCGACGTGTCGGACGCCGTCATCAACCACCACGAACGCTGGGACGGCACGGGCTACCCGCGCGGCCTCAAGGGCGAAGAGATCCCCTTGCTGGGCCGCATAATGGCGGTCGTCGACGCCTATTCCGCGATGACGTCCGACCGCCCCTTCCGCAAAGCGCAGAGCCATGCGCACGCCGTCGCCGAGCTGCGCGCCAACGCCGGCACCCAGTTTGATCCGGCGCTTGTCGACACCTTCGTCAACCTCATGGAAGCGCGCCTGGCCGAGAAGGCTGCCGCCTGACCGTCTGTCCCTTCGCCCCACTGATCGCTATCTGCTAGACTCCCGTCGAGACTTCCACGTTCAAGGAGTGCGAACGATGATCGGGTCATCTCTGGCGGATATCGCGCGCCTGCGGCCGGGAAGGCGACGGCGGGCGTCGAGCTGGGACAGGAGCGGCGGTAACGCCGATTTCGTGATCATTCGCGGCGGCGAGACGGCGACGCTGTGCGACATCGAGGGCGCGGGGATAATCCGCCACATCTGGTGCACGATGGCGACACGCAACAACCCCTTCTACCCGCGCACGACGCTCCTCCGCATGTACTGGGACGGCTCGGCGTCGCCCTGCGTCGAAGCTCCCATCGGCGATTTCTTCGGCATCGGCCACGGCATCGTCAAGAACTTGTGGTCGCTCCCGCTGTCGATGGGGCCGCAGGACGGCCGCGGCTTTAACTGTTTCTTCCCCATGCCTTACGCCCGCGCCGCCAGGATTGAGGTGGTGAACGAAGCGGAGGCAGGGATGATCTTCTACTACTACGTGGACTACGAGGAGCACGACACGCCGGACAACGGCCTGGGGCGCTTCCACGCCCAGTGGCGGCGCGAGAACCCGACTAAGGGCTGGGGCGAAGGCCGCTTCGATGACGACCTGGAAGCGGGCGTCGTCAGCGAGCTGCGACGGACGGTGTGGTCGACGCCCAACCTCGACGGAAAGGCGAACTACGTCATTCTCGAAGCGAAGGGCAGAGGACACTACGTCGGCTGCAACCTGAACGTCGACTGCTTCCAGCGGGAGAAGAACGACTGGTTCGGCGAGGGCGACGACATGGTCTTCATCGACGGCGACGTCTGGCCGCCGACCCTGCACGGCACGGGCACCGAGGACTACTTCAACACCGCCTTCTCGCCCCGGCAGGAGTACTGCACCCCTTACTACGGCGTCACCGTCTACAGCGGCACGCCGGAGTGGCCGTGGAAAGGGAAGAACTCGATGTACCGCTTCCACATCGAAGACCCGATCATGTTCGAGCGGGAGATCCGGGTCAGCATCGAGCACGGGCACGCCAACAACCTGAGCAACGACTACTCGAGCACCGCCTACTGGTACCAGACGGAGCCGCACGCCCCCTTCCCACCGATGCTGCCCGTCGAGCAGCGGCTTCCACGCCCCGACCGGGAGTAAGAAGGGCCGGGTTTTGCGCGTCTTCGAGGGAACGGCTAGAATTGGGAAAGCTTGCGGATGTTAGGCGGGGAAGAGGCGGCATGAGGATCTCGGCGCGAGGAGCGGTCTGCGCGGCGGCGGTCGGAGCGGCGCTTTTCTTTCTCGCTTGCTCCGGCGCGTCGGAGGGCGAGGAAGCGCTGCGGGCCGCCACCGCCACGAAGGCGCCGTCGCGTACGCCCGCGCCCCTGGCGACCGCCACCCTCGAGCCCACGCCGGAAGCGACACCGATCCCCAGCCCTGAGCCATCGCCTGTCCCCCCTGTCGACACACCCGCCACCCAGCCTACGCCCGCCCTGGATCCCGCCGGCGTGCCGGTCATCGAGCTGCTGCCGCCGGACATCGGACAGGGGGAGTGCGCGACGATAAGACTGTGGGGCCGCGGCGCCGCGAGCGCTTCGGCGACGTTCGCCGGGCGCCTCTACCCGCTGGTCGCCGACGGCGGGTACTTCTGGGGCGTGCTGGCGACGGGCGCCTTCCAGGAGCCGGGCGTCTACCCGGTAACGGTGCAACTCTTCCACGCCAGCGGCGGCCTCTTCGAGACGCTGGAAACGCAGATAAACGTCGTCGATATCCAGTACGCGGTGGAGAACATCGACCTGCCGCCGGAAAGCTCGTCGCTGCTCACGCCGGAGCTGGCGCAGCAGGAGGAAGCAATACGGGCGAACGTCTTCGCCCTGTTCACCCCGCAGAAGCTGTGGTCGGGGCCCTTCATCTATCCCGTCCAGGCCGTGATCGTCAGCCCCTACGGCATCGGGCGCAGCTATAACGGCGGGCCGGTGACCGGCTATCACCACGGCGTCGACCTGGCAGGCAACGAGGGTGACTGGGTAGCGGCGTCGAACAGCGGCCGTGTGGCGTACGCGGGGCCGTCGCCTATACGGGGTGACACCGTCATCATCGACCACGGCGTCGGCGTCTTCAGTTGCTACTCCCACCTCTCGGCGATGAACGTGCAGGCGGGGCAGATGGTGAACAAGGGCGACCTCATCGGCGCCGTCGGGTCGACGGGGATGGTGACGGGGCCGCACCTGCACTGGGAGATCGTGGTGCGCGGCGTGGAGATGGACCCCATCCCGTGGACGCTACAGACCATCGGCCCGTAGAGACAACGGGATGGGGAATGTAGAGGAAGGCTTCAGCCTTCCACGTCGCCTCGATTCACAGGGACAGGACGTGGAGGGCTAAAGCCCTCCGCTACGTTGTCGTTAGTCGTCTCGATTGGCTGAGACAGGACGTGGAGGGCGAAAGCCCTCCGCTACACTTTTCGTCAGACGCCCAGTTCGCCGCATTCGTAGAGCACGGCGGCAACCGTCGCGATGCCCGCCGTCTCCGAGCGCAAAATGCGCGGCCCCAGCGAGACGGCGCGGACGCCCAGCGCGAGCGCTTCCTCCACTTCCGCACGCGTGAACCCACCCTCCGGCCCGATGAAGACGCCGACCAGCGGCCGCTTCCCGCCTTCCCGCTGCGCCAGCCCCTCTCGCAGGACGGCACGCAGCCCAAGCGTCCGCTCCTCTTCCCACGGCAGCAGCCGCAGCCCTCCGGGCGACGCCAGCGCCTCCGAAAGCCCTACCGGCGGCTCGACCGGCGGCAGCGCGCTCCGTCCGCACTGCTCCGCCGCCTCCCTCACGATGCGCTGCCAGCGCTCCCGCCGCCCGAGCCGCTCCGTCCGCGGCCGCACGACTCCTCGTTCCACCAGCAGCGGCACGAACTTCGCCACGCCCAGCTCCGTGCCCTTCTCCAGCACCCACTCAAAGCGGTCGCCCTTGATGAGCGACTGGTAGAGGACGATCTCCACCGCCGGCTCCGGAAGGCCGCGACGCTCCCCAACGACCCGCGCCGTCGCCCGCGAGCCGTCGACGCTCTCCAGCACGGCCTCACACTCGCGCCCGGCGGCGTCGACGAGGATGACGCCGTCCCCCGCGCCCAGACGGAGCACGCGACGCAGGCGATGCGTCAGATCGCTCTCCAGATCGACCGTCTGTCCGGCGCTCAGCTCCAGCGGGACGAAGAACCTGCGCATCTCAACTTTCGAAGACGAGCGTCCGCCAATCGCCGTCCGCCATCACCTCGACGATGCGCGCGCCGGCGCTCTCAAGCGCGCGGCGGCACCCCTCCTCTTTCTCGTCGATTATACCGCTGACGATGCCGACGCCGCCCTCCCGAAGCGCGGCAACAAGGGCGGGCGCGAGACGGACGATGGTATCGGCGTTGATGTTGGCGACGAGACAATCGAAGGGGCGAAAGGGCGGCGAGGCGGGCCACTTCTCGCCCACGCTGCCCGGCCGCACCGTCACCTGCCCGCCCACTCCGTTCAGGGCGACGTTCTTCTCGGCGACAGCGATTGCCAAGGGGTCGGTGTCGAGCGCGACGACTTCGCGGGCGCTCAGCTTCGCGGCGGCGATGGCGAGGATGCCGGAGCCGGCGCCCAGATCGAGCAGGCGGCAGCCCGCGCGCACGCGTCTCTCGAGCGCGACCAGGCACATGCGGGTCGTGGGGTGCTGCCCTGTCCCAAACGCCATGCCGGGATCGAGCCGGATAACGACCTCTCCCGACCGCGCGCGGTAGCGCCGCCATGCGGGACACACGACGACACGCTCGCCCACGCGCTCGATATCGAAGTAGCGGCGCCAGGCCTCCGCCCAGTGCTCCTCGCGGACGACGCGGCCGCGGAGGCGGGGCAGAGGGCCGGATAGGTCGAGACGCGCGAGGTCGCGGCGCAGGGCGCGACGAAGAGAGGGCAGATGATGGTCCCGGCGCAGGTATGCTTTGACGAAGCGCGGCCTGTCGGGATCGATGACGGGCGGCTCGTCGCGCGAGAGCAGCGGCTCTTCGATGGCTACGCCGCCGGAAGAGTAGCGCCGCATGACCTCGGCGACGGCTTCCACGTCGCCGGGCGCGACGGGCACCGCTATCTCAACCCATTCAGCCAATGGCGGCTCCAGTTGGCGCGACATGCTATCCACGGCGCGCATCGAAAACACGAAAGTGTAGGCCAGGCTTCCAGCCTGGCCGCCAATTGACCCCCGAGCCTGAAAAGGCTCGGCTACGTGTTTGTCGCCGGATGCCTGGGCTCGCACTGCCTGTCCTTCCTCGAGCCCCCGGTGGCGCATCCAGGCGGGCAAGATCTTTACCCGCCCAGCGAGTCCTTTATTCTGCCAATGAAGCCCTTGCCGTCCTTGCCGTGCTCCTCAGCAAGCGACGCCTTCAACTGCTCGAGCAGCCGCTTCTGCTCGTCGCTCAGCCGCGTCGGCGTCTCGATCCGCACCCGCACGAACATGTCGCCGCGGCCGCCGCCTCGCAGGTGGGGCACGCCTTCCTTCTTCAGCACGAAGACGTGGTCGTTCTGGATGCCCGCCGGTATCTTCAGCCGGCGCTCGCCGTTGAGCGTCGGCACCGGCACCTCGTCGCCGAGGGCTGCCTGCGCGAAGTTCAGCTTGAGCTCGTACACCAGGTCGTCGTCCTCGCGCTTGAAGAGCGGATGGTCCTCGACCTCGAACAGGACGTACAGGTTACCCCTGCCGCCGCCGTGGCTACCCATCTCGCCTTCGCCGGTTAGGCGCATTTGCCAGCCGGTGTTGACACCCGCCGGCACCTTGACCTCCAACCGCCGCTTCATGCGCTCGCGGCCGCTACCCCTGCACTTGTGACAGGGTGTATCGACGACGCGGCCCTCGCCGCCGCAGCGCTCGCAGGTGGCGATGTTGACGAACTGTCCGAAGATGCTCCGCTGGTAGCGCCGCACTTCGCCGCTGCCGCCGCAGTTGGGGCACTTGCGCGGGTCAGTGCCCGGCTCGGCCCGCAGCCCCTTGCAGGCGGAGCACGCCTCGTGCCGTACCACCTCGATCTGCTTATCGCAGCCGAAGACAGCCTCCTCGAACGAGAGCGTTAGATTCACGCGCAGATCGGGGCCGCGCTGCGGCTGGCGGCGGCGCGATGCGGTGCCGCCGAAGAAGGCATCGAAGATATCGCCGAAGCCTCCGAAATCAAAGCCGTCGAAGCCGCGCACGTACGGCCCATCGATGCCCGCGTGCCCAAAGCGGTCGTAGGCGGAGCGCTTCTGGGGGTCGGAGAGGACCTCGTAGGCCTCATTGATCTCCTTGAACCGCTGCTCCGCGTCCGGCTCCTTGCTGCGGTCAGGATGATGCCGCATCGCCAGCCGCCGGAACGCCTTCTTTATCTCTTCAGGCGTCGCGTTGCGGGGAACGCCCAGCACGTCGTAATAGTCGAGTTTCGTCGTCATCGGTCTATTATCGGTATGGGAGCGATTCGGGCATAATGGCCCGACCTTTAATGATAGCAGACACGCGCCTTGCTTTCACCGTGTCATGCCGCGTTCGGCCAGGGTCTCCGGCGTGACGGTATCCGGCAGACGATAGCCGCGAAAGGAGAAATACGCCGTTAGCGACAGGAGGCCTGCCACCGGCCCGACGAGCCTGATCCCGAGTGGGTCGGCCGTAGTGCTCCCGAGCTCGAGGAGGCCGGCGAGAATGGGCGGATAAAGGGCCGACGCCATCTTTTCGAGGGTGGCCTGTGTCCCGTAGTACATCGCCTCGCGGCGGAGGCCCGTCTTCACGGCATCGTAATCTATGATGTCGGCCATTATCGCGTTGGGGAACGTCTGCATGGCCGTCATCGGCAAGCCAATGAAGGCGGCGAAGATAAAGGTCTGGACGAGGCGGTCGATGCCGGGAACGAAGCCCATGAAGAACAGCCACGGCAGGTACAGCCCGGCGATAAGCATCGCCAGCGAATACGTCCACGCCTTGCCCTTGCGTCGGGAGATGAGGTACATCGGCACGAGGGCAAGCATCAGAACGGTTATCGCGGTCGCCGTCAGGGCAGCGACTATCGCGCCTTCCTCCTCGATCTCCAGCACCGCCGTCGTGAAGAAGGGCAGCACGCCCGTCATCATCGAGATGCCGGCGTTGAACAGGATGTATGTGGGGAGAAAGAAGAGGAACTGGTCATTGGAGAAGGTGGTGCGAAAGGCCTGCATCAATTTCATGCGCGCCGGGGGCACCTCCCGCTTAACGTGCCCCCAGACGCCGGCGAGAGCAACGTAGCGCGAAAGAAGGCCCGTCGCGCCCATGATCAGTCCCATGATGGTGAAACCGAAGGCGTCGATGATCAGGCCGCTAGCGACGAGGCCGATGCCGGCGCCGACCGCCCCGAAAGCGACCTGCCAGGCGACGACGGCGACGCGGTCCTTGCTGGTCACCGCGATTTCAGGCAGTAGGGATTCGAAGGGGCCGCCGGACAGCGTGCTGAAAAGGTGAAAGGTTTCGAGGACCACGAAGAAGTAGACGGCGTTGCGCACGGTGGTCGAGTCGTCAGGCGGCGTCCAGAGGAGGAAGAAGAAGAAGGCGTAGAAGGGCGTGGCGGTGATTACGAAGGGGATGCGCCGTCCCCAACGGCTGCTCGTGCGGTCGCTCCAGTAGCCGATGAGGGGGTCGTCGAAGGCTTCGATGAGGCGGGCGAGGAAGAGCAGCAGGCCGAGCGTGACGCGGGGGACGAGGGTGGGGAGATCGGCGTCGGCAGGCGGGGCATAGAAGTAGATGATCCAGAGGTCTTTGCTGCGGGAGATGACGTTGCCTCCGAGTGAGCCGGAGGCATAGAGCATCTTATTGCGTAGCGGCAGCTCTCTGGCGCTGTCGGGCGTGCTCGCCATGCGAAGATGATATCACGCGGGGGGCGGCATGTCAGAGAACGCGCCGGGGCCAGGGCCTGGCACCGATCCATCTCCCCCCGGCAGGTCGGCCCTCTGTGCCCGACTCGCCCCTTTCGGCGAAGTCGTGGGCTCTCTGAAGGATAACGACGGGCCGGAATTACCGCAGCGTGCTGCGAAAACATGCCCCAACCTGAAGGCTGGGGCACTTGCTCGACGCCGTCCCGAGTCCCCGACCTGCGAGGCGGCGCCATCGACCACACGAGGGTGCAAGAGACGCCGTCCCCTGCCGATGGCCTGGGGCTTTGACAGCAGGTAGAGGTGTCCCCCCAGACCGACTCTAGACCTCTCGGAATTCGCCTTCGACGGTGCCCTCTTCGGGTGGAGGCGCGCCCTCGCCGCCGCCCGGAGGCGTTTCCGCGCCCGCTGCGCCGCCGTACGCCGCCGCGCCGATCTTCTGCATCGCCTCCGATAGCTCGTTCATCGCGCTCCGTATCTGGTCGATGCCACCTGATTGCAGGGCGTTGCGCACCGCCGCCACCTTCCCCTCGACTTCGCTCTTGATGTCGGCGGGGATGCGCTCGGCCTGCTCGCGCAGTATCTTCTCGGCGTTGTAGGCGAGGCTATCGGCCATATTGCGCGTCTCGATCTCATCGCGGCGGCGGCGGTCTTCCTCCGCGTGCAGCTCCGCCTCGCGCTGGAGCCGCTCCACTTCCTCTTTGCTGAGCCCGGAGCCGGCGGTGATCGTAATCTTCTGCTCCTTGCCCGTGGCCTTGTCCTGCGCCGAAACGTTAAGGATGCCGTTGGCGTCGATATCGAACGTCACCTCGATCTGGGGGACGCCGCGCGGTGCCGGCAGTATGCCGTCGAGAACGAACCGCCCCAGCGACTTGTTGTCGGCGGCCATCGCGCGTTCGCCCTGAAGGACGTGAATCTCCACGCTGGGCTGGTTATCGGCGGCGGTGCTGAAGATCTGGCTTTTGCTTGTCGGTATCGTCGTGTTGCGGGGGATGAGCGGCGTCGCCACTCCACCCAGCGTCTCGATGCCGAGCGTAAGCGGCGTGACGTCGAGCAGCAGCACCTCGCGCACTTCGCCCTTCAGCACGCCAGCCTGGATCGCGGCGCCGACGGCGACGACCTCGTCGGGGTTGACGCCCTTGTGCGCCTCCTTGCCGAAGAACTGGCGCACCGTCTCCTGCACGAGCGGCATGCGCGTCTGGCCGCCCACGAGAACGACCTCGTCGACCTGCGCGGCGGTGACGCCGGCGTCGGCGAGGGCCTGGCGGCAGGGCCCGAGCGTCCCCTCGACCAGGTCGCCGACGAGCTGCTCCAGCTTCGAGCGCGTGAGGGTGATGTTCATATGCTTTGGGCCCGACGCATCGGCGGTGATGAAGGGGAGATTGATCTCCGTCTGCATCACCGTGGAGAGCTCCGTCTTCGCCTTCTCCGCCGCCTCCTTGAGCCGCTGCAGCGCCATGCGGTCCTGCTTGAGGTCGATCCCTTGGTCGCGCCGGAACTCCTCGACCAGCCAGTCGATGACGCGCTGGTCGAAGTCGTCGCCGCCGAGGTGTGTGTTACCGTTCGTCGACTTCACCTGGAAGGTGCCTTCGCCGAGTTCGAGGATGGAGATGTCGAAAGTGCCGCCGCCGAGGTCGTAGACGGCGACTATCTCCTCCTCCTTGCGTTCGAGTCCGTAAGCGAGCGATGCCGCCGTGGGCTCGTTGATGATGCGCAGCACTTCGAGCCCGGCGATGCGGCCCGCGTCCTTGGTCGCGGAGCGCTGGCTGTCGTTGAAATAGGCGGGCACGGTGATAACCGCTTCTGTTACAGGCTCGCCCAGGTAGGCCTCGGCGTCCATCTTCAGCTTCTGCAGGATCATGGCCGAGATTTCGGGCGGCGAGTACTCGCGTCCGCCCATGACGACGTGAGCGTCGCCGTTGGAGGCGCGCGAGATTTTGTAGGAGAGCAGCTTCGTGTCGCGCTGCACCTCCGGGTCCTCGAACTTGCGTCCCATGAGGCGTTTTATCGAGTAAATGGTGTTTTCGGGGTTGGTGATTGCCTGGCGCTTGGCCACCTGGCCGACGAGCCGTTCGCCGGACTTGCTGATGGCGACGACGGAGGGGGTGATGCGTCCGCCCTCGCTGTTAGGGATGATCGTGGGTTCGCCGGCCTCGATGACGGCCATGGCGCTATTAGTGGTACCGAGGTCAATTCCTATTACCTTACCCATATCAGGCTCCTCCGTTGAGAGTCATCTTCGATTGATGATTGCCGACGTCGTGGGTGCTAACAATTCTGCGGGCTAAATCCCGCAGCCCCCGTCAAGCATATATCTTCGCCGAAATCTGAAGCTCCCTGGTCTTCAGAGTAGGATTCGACAATTGCCACGTTTTCCGGCCATCCACCGTTTTTCCGTCTGTCTGCAAGCCAACGCTTATCTTCCCACCCACCCGCCCGCTGACCAGTCATGGAAGCGAAGGCAACACCCCTGCCCGCAGCAGGCAAGCCTTCAACCCCGTCAGAGTGTCCCTCCGAACTTCCCCTTCTTATCCTTGTTCGCCCTCGTCCTTGCCCTCCGGACCGGCCCCCGGCTTGCCGCGGCCGACGACGACCATCGCCGGGCGCAGCACGCGGCCGTCAAGCGTATACCCGCGCTGCACCTCCGAGACGATCTTCCCTTCCTCCCCCTCGCCGTACATCACCGCCTCATGCACCCGCGGGTCGAAGTCCTGCCCCTCCGTCTTGATCTCGCTGACGCCCGCCGCCTCGAGCACGGCCTGAAATTTGCGGTAGATGAGGCGGATGCCGTCGACCCAGGTCAGGCCGGCCAGGTGCGTGTCGACGCTGAGGAGCGCGCGCTCGAGGTCGTCAAGAATGGGCAGGATGTTGATGATGAGGGCGGCGTTCGCCAGGCGCGCCACCTCGTCGCGCTCCTGTTCGACGCGACGCTTATAGTTCTGGAAGTCGGCGGCGGCCCGCTGCCAGTTCGCGAGGTAGGCTTCTGCCTTCTTGCGCTCTTCCTCCAGGCCGGTGCGCAGGGCCTCGACATCCTCCGTCTCCGCGGGGCGCTCCTCCGCCTTCTTCTTGCCGCCGCTGGAACTGCGCTTATCGACTATCTCCGGCTGTTCGTTCTCCTTCTCCTGTTCAGACATCCATGCCCCCAGCTCTTTCGATAATTATGATAAGTACGCCATTTGCTCACCGACCACCTCCGAAAGGAAGCGGAGGGTGGGTATGATGCGCGAATACCGCATCCTGGTAGGGCCGAGCACGGCAAGGGCGCCGCTGGCGCTTCCCGGATCGCCGTATCCGGTGAGGATGATGCTGCAACGTCTGAGCGCATCCTGCTCGTTTTCGCCGCCGATCACCATGGCGATGTCCTGCCCCGCCAACCGCTTGAACGGGATCGCCTTGGGGAGGTTCTCCTCCTGCAGGTTTGCCAGCAGCTCCAGCACCACGTCCATCGCGGCGAACTCCGGCTGCCGGAAGACGTGCAATATCCCGTCGAGGTAGGCCGCGTCGAACAGGGCCTCGTCCTCGGCCGCCATGATGTCGGCGACCGCGTCCATGACCTGCCTCTCGGCCGGCGACAGCGCGACGTTCCGGCCAACGACCTCCGGGTACGTGAGCCGCCCGAAGAGGTCGCTCAGGCGCGCGGCGAGAACCGAGGCCTCTTCCTGCGTCATCGGCTCCGTGAAGGTGAGGACGTGCTGCTTCACCCAGGCGCCGCTGAACACGACGATGAGCAGCGCCCGTCCGTGGTCGAGGACGACGATCTCCAGGTGCTGCAACTCGCAGCGCGGGGGCCGCGGCACCGTGGCCACGGCGGCGTTGCGCACGCTCTCCGCCAGCACGGCGACCGCAAGCCGCAGCCATTCGTCGAACGGGCCGCTGAACTGCCGAACGTCAACCAGACGCTGACGGAGAGAGTACTTGAAGACGCCGTCCAGCTCTTCCTCCTCCATCAGGTACTCGACGTAGTAACGGTACCCCCTGTCGGAAGGGATGCGTCCGGCGGAAGTGTGCGGATGGGTGATATAGCCTTCGTCCTCGAGCCGCGCCATCTCGTTGCGCACGGTGGCCGGAGACACGGGAAGGTTGTACTTGCGGACTATCGTCTCGGAGCCGACCGGCACAGCCGTATCGATGTACTCCCCGACGATGCAACGTAAGATCTGCGCTGTCCTTTCAGCCAGCATCGTCATGTTACCTGTCGTACACAAGGCAGCCGTCGTGACCGATGGAGAGCAGATGTCCCCTGCGCTCTTCGGGCCGCCGAAAAACCATGCAACCGAAACCCGCCAGTCTCCGCGCGTTACGCATGCGAGACCGGAAGCAGAGGTTGCAGTCCTCTTTCACTTCCCGATTAGCACTCTAAAGTGGAGAGTGCTAACCAATTCTCAGTTAACCACGAGCCCAATGCGATGTCAAGCGCTGACGCGATATGGTACCACGCTCCCGCGACTCTCTAGCGAGCAAGAGGGCCGCCCGCAAGGACGGCCCTTCAAGCGCAAGCTGGATTGGACGACTGATTAACGAACCAGCCTTCTGATCGCCAGGAGCCCGCCGATCCCTCCCACAAGAATCAGTAGCCCGCCGATCGCGAAAACGGGTGCCCACGTCACGCCCGTGCCACCATCACCGCCGGCAACCGGGATCTGCGCAACGGGCACGCGGGTGAAAGCGAGATTGATATCTCTCTCAAAGGCAAGGGGATACCAGATTGCTCTGCCCATCGCCTCGGCAGCGATCTCCCCTGTTCTCTTATCTACCAGCTTAAAGGACACTTCTTGCCCATCCGTCGCACATCCCGCCTTGATCTCAGCGGAATAGACTACTACATGGTAGCCGAAGGGGGAGCCCGCCCCTTGCCACGGGTTCAACTGGTAGCCGCAATCCAAGCCGTTCACATACGGCACGACCTGGGGGTCATTCAGATCGGTTGTGGCGGGGTCCACAGAGGCTGTCCCAAAGAACTGCGCAAACGGCGGCCCAACCGTCAACACCAACTGGGTCGTCTGGCCGGAACGCCAGATTCCAGACTCGTTCGCCGTGCGGTCTCCGATGAGGAATGTCACTGTGGCGCCTTCGTACCCACAGCCTGCCCTGTCGTCTGCCGACGCAACTTCAACTTCGTAGACGGATCCGTATGCGCCGGGCGGAACAAACCGCCGTGCCTCACCACAGACCACGTCGCCTATCTTCGCGAATACCGGTTCATCCGAGAGCCTAGCGTTGACCCAAGCGTTCCCAAGAAAGGTGGCCGTCGGCTGCGCCGTGGGAAGCGGCGCGATCGTGGGCAGGTTCTCAGCCGGAGTCTCCGGCACCGTGGAAACAGGCTCCGGCGTCTGAGCCTCCGCAACACTGAGCACAACCAGCGCCGCAGCCACGGCGCACGCTGCCAGCATAAATCGTTTCATTAATCGCCTCCTTGCTGGCATTGCGCCACCTCTATCTGATTTGCTGGAGAAGGTGTTCATAAGGGACCTGCCCAGAGCCTTCCCGCTCGCCGCTGAACCCTACCCAGTCTATGCCGGTCCAGTTGTAATACTCGACGCAACTCTCGCGACAAGAATAAGCGTGCCGGTGGGTCTGTCAACCCCCGTCGCAGGGGCTGCCTGAAGAGGAAAGGGATGCTATACTGCGTCCGATGGAACTCATATGGCTTGGCCTCTCCTGCTTCCGTATTCGCGGCAGAGAGGCCGCAATTCTGACTGACCCCTTCCCCAAGACCGGCGGTTTGTCGATGGGCCGCCCCGCAGCCGATATCGTCACCGTTAGCTGCGCCCACCCCGATCATAGCTACGTGGGCGGCGTCAGCGGTTCCCCGCTCGTGATCTGGGGCCCCGGGGAGTACGAGAGCGCGGGCATCCTGATTACGGGGATCGCGACGAACTCCGCTAAGGGACGCGGCAAGGACGGCAAGAACACCGCCTACGTCATCGAGCTCGAGGGGATGCGCGTCTGCCACCTGGGACGGCTGGCGCAGGTCCCCAGCGCAGAGCAGGCGGAGACGATGAGCAACGTCGACCTCCTGCTTGTCCCCATCGGCGGGCAGGGCGGTCTCGACGCGGCGACCGCTGCCGAGACGGTGAGCCTCCTCGAGCCGCGGATGATCGTGCCCATGCACTACGCGATGCCCGGCTCCGACCTCAAGCTCGACGGAGTAGACCGTTTCCTGCGCGAGATGGGGGCGTCCCCCTCCGAGCTTCAGCCGCGGCTAACCGTTACCCACGCGACGCTTCCCGCCGAATCGGAGATAGTGCTCCTCGACCACACGGCGCCGCGAAAAACCCCAAAGTAGCACAGGCGACAGGAGACTACGCTACGGACGGGCTGCCCCTAAGGGAGGTAGTTCAGCGGGTTAACGTGGACTCCGTTGAGGTGGACCTCGAAGTGCAGGTGATAACCGGTGGTGTAGCCGGTGAGGCCGACGTAGCCGACAATCTGCCCCTGCTCGACCCACTGCCCCTGGTACACGGCGATCGAACCCAGGTGGGCGTATAGCGTCTCGAAGCCGTTCCCGTGGTTCACTATTACGTAGAGGCCGTAGGAGCAGCAGGCGTTCCCGCCCGCAAAGGTGACGGTGCCCGACGCGGCGGCGTAGATAGGCGCGCCTCCACGCCCGAACATATCGATGTCGATGCCCAGGGGGTGCGACGGCCCGAAGTAGCTGGATATGTTGCCGGTGGTCGGCCAGATGAAGCCGGTGGACGACGGCCCTCTCGCGGGCGGGATCGTCGGGGGTGGGCTCGCCGGCGGGCTCGTCGGCCCCGGCGACGGTAGTATGGGAGCGGGCGGCGGGACTTCCACGACCGGTGTCTCCGCCGGCGCAGGCAACACGCCGTTAGGCACGAACAGCGTCTGGTTCTCAACGATGCCGTCCGGCCCGCTCAGCCCGTTAGCAGGGAAGGCAACGATGTCGTCGACAGTTACGCCGAAGCGCTCGGCGATGTCGCTCAGGGTGTCTCCCAGCCTGACCTCGTAGATCAGGCCATCGCTGGTGGGTATTCGCAGCTGCTGCCCGACGGTAAGGACGTCGGCGTTCTCGAGGTCAAGGTTGTTCCAGAGGATGGAAGCGGGCGCCAGACCAAAGCGGGACGCCAGGGCGCCGACGGAATCTCCTTCCTGCACGGTGTAGACGAAGAACGGCGGCTTAGGAGCGGGCAAGGGGGCCGCGGCCGCGAAGAGCATGTCCTCTTCTTGCTGCGCCGGCAGGGTGGGCACCGGCGCCACTGTCGGCAAGGGTTCTTCACCGCGGATGCCCCGTTCCGTGTACGGCAGCATAGGCGAGCGCAGCACCGAGTGCTCGGGCGGGATGATAGCCGCCGCCACTCCCGGCAGAGAAAGCGAAACGGGGGAAGAAAAGCGGTGTTTAGCGAGATCGATGCGCCCGGCGAGAAAAGAGGTGAAGAGTACGGCGATGAAAGCTGCGATGAGGACGGTTAAGTGGAAGCCTGCCCTGTGTTTTCCACAGAAGGCGGCAGTGGCGGGAGAGGTCTGTCCCTGGTCTCCGGTACACGTCCCTGATCGTTTTCTACGACCCGGGTAGCGTGGGCTGAGCGTGCCTCTAATGCTCCCTGCCTCCTACTCGGTCGTGGCCGCCGAAAAACCTTTGCTATTCTACACCACGTTGTCAAGACGGCGACAAGCCGATTTGCGCGCATTTTAGCCGCCATTCTCTTATAAGTCTAGGGGTTTTCGACACGAAAATGTAATTTTTGCGGCAGTTGTTGCCCGCGCGCGGTCTTTCGGAAGGAACGAGAGGAATAAGAGAACGCTACATCTCTTGCTTGAGGGTGGCCAGGAACTCCGCGTTATTCCGCGTCTTGGCCAGTCTCTCGAGCAGCCGCTCGGTAGCCTCAGTGGGGTTGGGCGCGTTGGCGCCGATCATCGCCGTCATCCTGCGGACGAGCCACACCTGGCGCAGCGTCTCCTCGTCCAGCAGCAGTTCTTCGCGACGGGTGCCGCTGCGCAGGATGTCGATGGCGGGCCAGATTCGCCGCTCGGCGAGGCGCCGGTCGAGGTGGATCTCCATGTTGCCCGTGCCCTTGAACTCCTCGTAGATCACCTCGTCCATGCGGCTGCCGGTGTCGACGAGACACGTGCCGATGATGGTGAGGCTGCCGCTTTCTTCCGTGTTGCGGGCGGCGCCGAAGAAGCGCTTGGGCGGGTGCAGGGCAATGGGGTCGATGCCGCCAGAGAGGGTGCGGCCGCTCGTGGGCATCGCCAGGTTGTAGGCGCGGGTGAGGCGCGTGATGCTATCGAGCAAGATCACGACGTCTTTGCCGCACTCCACGAGCCGCTTGGCGCGGTCGAGTCCTAGCTCGGCGACGCGCACGTGGTCCTCCACGGGCTCGTCGAACGTGGAACTTATGACCTCCCCCTGGACGGAGCGTCGCATGTCTGTCACCTCTTCCGGCCGCTCACCGATGAGGAGGACCATGAGGTGGACGTCGCTGGCGTTCGTTGTCACGCCGTTAGCGATCGCCTTTAGGAGGAAGGTCTTGCCGGCCTTGGGCGGCGAGACGATGAGCCCGCGCTGTCCCCTTCCAATCGGCGCCACGAGGTTGATGACGCGCTGCGAGAGCTGATTAGGCGCCGTCTCTAGGTTCAGCATTCGGTTGGGGAAGATGGCGGTCAGGTTCTCGAAGTAGGGCCGGTTCTTGGCCACCTCCGGGTCGAGCCCGTTCACCGCCTCCACGCGCAGCAGCCCGTAGTAGCGCTCGCTGTCTTTGGGCGGCCGCACCTGGCCGGTGACGTAATCGCCGGTGCGCAGGGCAAAGCGGCGGATCTGCGACTGCGAGACGTAAACGTCGTTCAGGCCGGGAAGAAGGCTTTCGCCGCGCAGAAAGCCGTAGCCGTCATCCACGACCTCGAGGACGCCGCCGCTGAATATATTCCCCTCTCGTTCCGTCTGCGCCTGCAGCAGGCGGAAGATGAGGTCTTGTTTCTTGAGTGTGCTGTAGCCGGAGATACCCAGCTCCTTCGCGATGTCCATGAGGTCCTCGCGGGTCTTCGTCTCCAACTCAGCGATATTCAGTCCATTGGCTGGACCCATCTTGATAGTCCTCTATTCTTTAAGATTGTCAGGGATTGGGGATTCGGTAACTGGTGCAGGGAGATAAGGCACTTCAGTCCGCGGTTCGACTATATATTACACCAGCACCGGATTTGCAACAACTACATCTGCCACAAATTCAGTTTTCCCGCCGCGCCTCCGACTTCGAATAGCGCCGTGCGTCGGCCAGAAAGCGCTCTATCCCGGCGTCCGTCAGCGGGTGCTTCAGCATCGCCTTGAACACCTGGTAGGGCACGGTGGCGATGGGCGCCCCGCACCTGGCGGCGGCGACAACGTGCCTGGGGTGGCGCAGGCTGGCGGCGATCACCTGAGACGGAAGCCGGTAGCGGTCAATTATCTCCACCGCGTCGCGGACCACCTCCATGCCGTCGTGGCCGGCGTCGTCGAGGCGCCCGACGAACGGGCTCACGTAGGCCGCGCCGGCGAGAGCGGCCAGGAGCGCCTGGTTGGCGGAGAAGACGAGCGTCATATTCACCTTCACGCCTTCGCGCGCGAGCTTCGACGTGGCTTCGAGGCCGGCGGCATCGATCGGGATCTTCACCACCACGTTGGGATGCCAGGACGCGACCTCCTTCGCCTCAGCAATCAGGCCAGGGACATCGCGGGAAAGGCATTCGGCGGAGACGGGGCCGTTCACGACCTCGCATATCTCCACCACCCTGTCTCTATAGTCGACCCCCTCTTCCTTGGCCATGAGGGTGGGGTTGGTGGTGACACCGGAGATAACGCCGAGCCGCGCCGCTTCGCGTATCTCGTCGATATTGGCCGTGTCGAGGAACAGACGCACTCGCTTCTCCCAAGTTCCGGACTAAGGCTCTCTTCTCACGATTCTAATCGGTTTGCCGGGTGAATGTACACGTTGCGCCGACGTTACGACCCTACGGGCCATTCGGATGGTCGCTCACGCTCTCTCTGACCGGCGCATCGGCGGCCGCTCTCATGCCGAGGAGCGAAGCGTGCGCCAGCGAGCGCTCCTTGACCGCGGCCATGAACTCGCGGAACAGCGGGTGCGGACGGTCGGGCCGGGAGCGGAACTCGGGGTGGAACTGGGTGCCCACCATGAACGGGTGGTCCCTGATCTCGCATATCTCGACCAGCGAGCCGTCGGGCGAGAGTCCGCTGGCGACGAGCCCGACCCCCTCCAGCGCTTCGCGGAAGGCGTTGTTGAACTCGTAGCGGTGGCGGTGCCGCTCCTTCACCTCGTCGACGGCGTAGGCGGCATGCGCTTTCGTGCCCAGCACCAGGCGGCAGGGGTAGACGCCGAGCCGCATCGTGCCGCCTTTCTGACGCACGCCCTCCTGCTCCTCGAGCAGACTGATCACGGGATAGGGCGTGTCGGCGTCGAACTCGGTCGAGTTGGGCAGGTCGCAGCCGAAGGCGAGGCGCGCCGCCTCCACCACCATCACCTGCATCCCCAGGCAAAGCCCCAGATAGGGCACGCCCTGCTCGCGGGCGAAGCGCGCCGCCTTTATCTTCCCCTCGATGCCGCGCTCCCCGAAGCCTCCCGGCACAATGATGCCCTGCACCCGCTGCAACGCCGACTCCCCGTCCGGCTCCTCCAGCGATTGCGAATGAATCCACTCGATGTCGACGGCCACGTCATAGTATATGCCGGCGTGGATGAGCGACTCCTTGACGGAGAGATACGCGTCGGGCAGCTCCGTGTACTTCCCGACGATGCCCACCCGCACGCGCCCGCTCGGGTGAAGCAAGCGCTCCACCAGCTGTCGCCAGCCGGAGAGGTCGCGCGAGCCGGCGGGCAGGCGGAGGCGCTCGATAATGAGGTCGCCCAGGCCCGCCTCCTCGAGGACGAGCGGCACCTGGTAGATGCTCGGCATGGTGCGCAGAGGGATCACGGCGCGCTTCTCCACGTCGCAGAACAGCGCGACCTTATCTTTGATCTCCTGGGTCACCGGATAATCGCTGCGGCAGACGATGATGTCGGGCTGGATGCCCACGCTCCGCAGCTCGCGGACGCTGTGCTGCGTGGGCTTGGTCTTGATTTCGCCGGTGGAGCCGATGTGAGGGAGCAGCGTGACGTGTATCGAGAGTATGGCGTCGCGCGGCTCCTCGTTGCGCATCTGGCGTATCGCTTCCAGGAACGGCTGCCCCTCGATGTCGCCCACGGTGCCGCCGACCTCGACGATGACCACGTCGGCGCCGCTCACCTCCGCCACTTCGCGGATGCGCGCCTTGATCTCGCCCGTGATGTGGGGGATGGCCTGGATAGTGCCGCCGAGGAAATCGCCGCGCCGCTCCTTCTGGATGACCGCTTGGTAGATCTGCCCCGTCGTCACCGAGCTGCGGCCCGTCAGGTCTTCGTCGATGAAGCGCTCGTAGTGGCCGAGGTCGAGGTCGGTCTCGGCGCCGTCGCCGGTGACGAAGACCTCGCCGTGCTGGTAGGGCGACATGGTGCCGGGGTCGACGTTGAGGTAGGGGTCGAGCTTCTGGATTGAGACGGAGATGTTGCGGCTCTTGAGAAGGCGACCGATGGCGGCTGTGGTTATTCCCTTGCCGACGGAGCTTACGACACCGCCGGTGACGAATATGTATTTGGCCATCTAAAGACTCAGCGACGCCGGGAGGCGCCGCCCACCGAGTATCTTACTGGAGGGCACCGACAGTGTCAACTTTTCCCGCGGGAGACGACGGCGCGGGTGCCCGTGGATTCGGGGTTGCGCGGCAGGGGCATCAGGGCGGCCAGATGCGTCCCCACACCCGGACGCAGGGGGAGCCCTGGAGAATCGCCAACACGAGTGACAAAGGTCGCAGGGTGTGATATACTACGTGCAAGTTAGTGTCCTGTCCTCGAACTGCCAGTACAGAGCCTTCGTTCTCTCTCGCACTCGACGACAAGGAGCAGCAAATAAAGGAGGTCGTCGAGTGTCCTACACCGACAAAACCCTAACCTGCGTGGACTGCGGAGCCGAGTTCATTTTCTCCGTAGAAGACCAGGAGTACCATGCCCGCAGCGGGTTCACCAACGAGCCCAAGCGCTGCGCCACCTGCCGCGCCGCCAGGAAGATGGAGCGCGGAGGGGGCTGGGGCGGCGGTTACGGAGCATCCCCGCGAAGGATGTACACCACCGTCTGCGCGCAGTGCGGCCGCACCGCCGAGGTGCCCTTCGAGCCCCGCGGCGATAGGGCCGTCTACTGTCGCGACTGCTTCGCTCAGCGCTCGCCCGCCCGAAGCCGCTACTGGTAACGACTGGTAGCGAAGTCTCCAGTAAGGGGGCAGGGACGCCGTCGCCGCTGGCGAAGGCGCCCGGAAAGGAGGAGCGAACTGACTACTCTCTTCGTCGGAAACTTGTCCCCTGAAACCACCGAAAGCGACCTGCACGCCACGTTCGCGGCATTCGGAAGGATTACATCCCTCCGCGTTGCCCGCAGCCGCGGCGGCAGGTCGCGTGGTTTTGCTTTCGTCGAGCTCGAGGATGAAGCCGCGCGGGCAGCGATGGAGGCCCTCAAGGGGGCCGGTCTCAAAGGCCGGACGATGGACGTCGCTGTTGATACGTCCTCCGGCCATCAGGGGCGGCATCCGCGGCGGACAGGCTTTCGGCGCCGTCGCTGACAGCGGCCGCCGGACACTCTCGCGACAGGAGGACCCTACGAGGCTCGGACACCGAAGGCCCGGCACGTCAATCGCCTTCATAGACGCGCCTACGGGCGAAGTCATCCTCAATATCGGCATCGATGAGGACGGGGGTTCGCGTGTCTTTTTCCACCTCTACGATTCTGCCGGCCGGCCCGTTGCCGACTCCGGCAACGCCGTGCCTTTCCCCGATGGTCTGACCGTCTGCTGTTCCCACGGCGAACTCTTGCTCAAGCTCCCCGCCGACCTTGACGGACACATCTGCTACCGGCTCTATACAAGCGGCGGCGACTTGCTCGGCCAGTCCGACGGCATTCACACGACGGTCGGCCCCCGCCTCAAGATGGAGGCACGCGCCTGGTGCGGGCAGGTGCGCCCGCCGCCGCGGCAGCGACGCCGGCCCTGAAACGCTGCTGTCGCCTATCTTGGGCCGATTTCCCGCCCCCACCATCGTTCAAGACGCTGCGGTATAATGATCGCTGTTCTCGAATAGGGGTAAGCCCTCTCTTCGATGTGGCACCTCTCCTGCCGATATAACGTATGAGGCCGTCTTCCCACGGCCCCACTGTCATCATGGAAGCGGGATGAAGCAGAAGAAGTCACCGGAGACCAGAGGCGGGCCGGAAAAGGACTTCCCGAAAAGCCCACACAAAGCGCGACGCAAACGAGGCATCCCTTTGCCTCCGCCGCTCGAGCGCCTGTGGCAGGCCGTCGCCGGGCCGCCGAAGCCGCAAAAGACCGCGGGCCGGGCGCGCGCCCGACCTTCGACCTCCGAAGAAGAGGTAGCATATATGCCGGAGAAGACGCAGATACCACCGGAACGGCCGGAGGAGCCCGTTCCGTCAGAGGAGACGCCGGGCGAGGAACGCCGTGAACCCGCAAGAGAAGCAGCCCGCCGGGCAGCAGAGATCCTGGCACAGGCCCTTTCGGAGGCGGAAACTCTGCTTGGGGGCGCTCCCCCGGAACAGCCGGCGCCGACCCCCGCCGGCGTCGCCGCCCCCGCTCAGGGGCCTTCGTTTGAGGAAATCAATCAGCTTATACGCACCCTCACCGAGCACTTCGACCGCGCCCTCGACCGCCTAACGGAGGAACGGCGCACGCTTATCGACGAGGTCCAGTCGGGCTCCCGCGCCCTCAAAGACTACATCGAGCGGGCGCAGGACCGGATGGACGACGACAGGCGTCACTTGAGCGAACAGGTGAGCTCGCTGGCGCGGGCAAACGAGCGGCTGGAAAAGCGCCTGGAAGAGCTGGCGGCCTCGGTCGAAAAGCTTCGGACGACGCCGCTGCCCGGCAAGCCGGCGGAAGAGGCGCCGCCGCCCGCGGAGAGGGAACCGGAGTTCTCGCCCGGAGAGGCGCCCCTCACCCTGGCGATCTCCGCTGTCCCCGGCTTCCAGGGGCTGATGGAGGCGCAACGGGCGCTGATGCGGTTGCCGTCGGTCGAAGGGGCATCCGTAGAGCGCTACTTCGACGGCGAAGCTCGCATCGTGCTCACCCTCCGGGAGCCGGTAACCGCGCGCGAGCTGGTCGATACCCTCTCGCAGGCGACGGGACAGCAAGCGGAGATAGAGGAATCACGCCCCGACGCCCTGCGGCTGCGGGTGCGCTTCGCCGCGGCAGCGCCGTAGGCCTGTTCTCCCAGGCGGGCAAGATGCCCGCCCTATGGTAACGACCCCGTGGGCTCGACGCCCGTCCCATTTGCGGCGGTGCCCGCCCACAACCGTTTCCCCGCGGCGCGCGACCCCTATCCCCTCGCTCCCGCTTCCGCTACACTCGAAGGTGACTCCACCGCCGCCGGAGCCTTGCCGCTATGCGCATCTCCCATCTGAGCCTCAGCGACTTCCGCAACTACAGCCGCCTCGACCTCTCGCTGCCGGCGGGACGCCTGCTCTTCCTCGGAGACAACGCCCAGGGCAAGACAAACCTCCTCGAAGCCGTCCATCTCCTGTCGACCATGCGCTCGCTGCGCGTGTCAACGGACGTGGAACTCATCCGCTGGGAAGCGCTCGACGGCCCGATTCCCGTCGCCCGCCTCGTCGCCGATGCCGAGACGTCCTCGGGCCCCGTCCGCGTCGAGATGATTATCGAGGGACAGCAGACGGCGTCCGCGACGGACGATCGCGCGCGGGCGGCGAAGAAAGTACGGGTGAACGGCACCCCTAGGCGGCTGTCGGGGGCGATGGGGCGCATCAAGGCCGTCCTCTTCACCTCACCGGACATCGACCTCGTGGGCGGGCCGCCCGCCCTGCGCCGTCGCTACCTCGACGTGGCGCTCTCGCAGGTCGACGAAGCCTATCTCGGCGCCCTCCAGCAGTATGGCAAGGTCCTGACGCAGCGGAACGCATTGTTGCACCGCGTCCAGTCCGCCCTAGCAGGCAGGGACGAGCTTGCCTTCTGGGACGTCCGCTTCGCCGACCTGGCCGCCGCCATCGTCAGCAGGCGCGCCCGCGCCGTCGCGCTCCTTTCCGGCTATGCGGGGGAGACGCACGCCTTCCTGAGCGACGCCCGTGAAGAGCTCATGGTGGCGTACCGACCGCGCGGCGGCAGAGAATGGGACGGCGCCGACCTCAGCGACGCCGAGGAACGCGACATCGCCGCCGGCCTCGTCGAAACGCTGAACCGCAACCGCGAGCGCGAAGTCGCGGCCGCCGCATCGCTGTGGGGGCCGCACCGCGACGACGTTGCCCTCACGCTGAACGGCCGGCCCGCCGTCGCTTTCGCCTCGCGGGCGCAGGCGCGCACCATCGCCCTCGCGCTCCGCCTCGCCGAGGCCCGCCTGCTGCTCGAACGCTCCGGAGAGCACCCCGTGCTGCTCCTCGACGACATCCTCTCGGAGATGGACGCGCGGCGGCGGACAAGCGTCCTGGAGGCGGCCGGCGGCTTCGACCAGGTGTGGATCACCTCTGCCGAGCAAGGGGAGATCGAACGGATTGCGGTGGGAGCGACAGTCTTCGTGGTGGAAGACGGTCGGGTGCGAAGGCTGGAGCAGGCCTTCAGGGGAGCGCCTGCTGGAACAGCGGACTCTTGACGCCCGCGGGGACGACGACCGCGAGGGCCGCGGGCGCGACGGACATCGTGAGGGGTGCCAGCCCCACGAAATCGCCGTCGACCTGCACGGGTAGCGCGCAGGGCTCGGCAAGTTCGATATCTTTCGCCCTCATATAGACGACGCCGGGCGCCCTTTCGTGCGCACGGGCCAATATCCGCAGCCCGTGCACGAACATCCGCCGGACGCCGTGGCCCTGGAAGACGTACACGTCGAGCAGCCCGTCATCGGCGCATGCCTGACGGGCCACGTTCACCACGCCGCCGTACGAGCGCGTATTGCCGGCCAGCAGCCAGTTGAGCTCTGCTTCCAGTGGAGAGCCGTCGATAGCGAGAGTGGTGCGGGTGCTGCGGTAGCGCAACGCCTCCCGGAGGCCGTGCACAACGTAGGCGGCCGCGCCCAGCCGGCGCTTCAGCCGCTCGGGCACAATGCCTACGATATGCCCATCGAGCCCGACGCCGGCCATGAGCAGGAAGTAGCGCTCGCCCCCGGAGTGGAACCGCACGCGGCCGAGGTCGACCCTTCGTACCTCCCCTTCGGCGAGCAGACGCACGGCGCGCAGGGGATTCCGCGGAATTCTGACTTCCTTGGCCCAGACGTTGGCAGTGCCGCCGGGGATGACGGCAAGCGCGCTGGCTGAACCGGCAAGGCCGTTCGTCACTTCGTTGACGGTGCCGTCGCCGCCGCAGGCGACGACGATTTCTGTACCCTCCTCCGCTGCCCGGCGGGCCAGCGAGATCGCGTGCCCGCGCTCCTCTGTAAGCGTGAGCGCCGCGTCCCACTCCTCCTGTTCGAGCCAACGAAGACACGCTTGCAGCTTCTCAACCGAAGGGGCGCCTCTGGCAGTGGGGTTAAAGATGAGAAGGCAACGCTTGTTCCTCATGCGCCTCCGACACGTTCTCGCGGGTCGCGGCCTGTCAAGGAGCGTGCGGACCGGGGTGGCCCAGCCTGAAAAGCGGCTCCAGGTCCGCCTCGTAGCCGACGACGATAAGGATGTCATCCTTCTGAACCGTAGCGGAACTGCTCGGACCCAGCACCAGGTCGCCGGTCGACCGCTGTATCGCCAGCACCACCGCCTCGCTCGACGCCGGCACAAGCTCCTCGACGCTC
>JASEFU010000001.1:653140-654140 GCA_030018455.1 Dehalococcoidia bacterium | reverse complement strand
CTTAACCTACCACCACCAACCAGCGTGTCCACAAAGTCCACTACCAACGGCTGTAACGCCGACAACGCCATCCGCCTACCACCTATCAGATACGGCGATATCACACGGTCAGCACCCGCACGACGCAGCTTCTCCTGGTTCTGCGGCTGCCCCGCTCGCGCCACTACCAGCATCTCCGGCCGCATCGCCTTCGCCGTTAACGTTATGTACGTGTTCCCCGCATCTGAGTCCGACGCCGCTAAAAGACCCCGCGCTCTCTCTATCCCCGCCTCCAGCAGCACTGCGTCCGACGACGCGTCTCCCTCTACCAGCAGATACCCCCTCTCCCGCGCACGCCCTATCGCCTCCGGGTTCGACTCCACGACCACGAAGGGGATCTTGCGCTGCGTGAACTCCCGCCCGATCTCCTCGCCCACGCGCCCAAAACCGCAGAGGATGAAGTGGTCTCGGAGCGCCTCGATCTTGCGCTTCATTCTTCGCACCTCCAGGACCTGCCCGAGCTCGCCTTCGAGGACGACCTGCAAGATCGTCGTCAGCACGAACAGGATGATGATAACACCCACGCTGATGAGGACGATGGTCAGGAGACGGCCCGCGAAACCCAAAGGCTGGATTTCGCCGAACCCGGCGGTGGTAACGGTGGTGACCGTCTGATAGACGGCGTCGAAAAAGGTTAGGCCCTCGAGCAGCATGTAACCGAGGACGCCGGCGACGGTGAGGGCCAGCGCGAGGATTGCGGCGACTGCGAGTCGCTGTGCGGCGGTCATACCGGCTCCGGAGGGGTCGTCTTCGGCAGCGGCGGTCTCACCTGCCCACCGGCCGTCTTTTCCCTTCCATGCCGCGCGAACACCTCAATATCCCGTTCCCTGCCGAAAACTATCAGGATGTCGCCACGGCCGATCGTCAAAGAGCCGCGCGGACTCACCAGAAGCGCCCCCGTTGCCTGCTGTATCGCCAGCACCACCGCCTCGCTCGACGCCGGCACAAGCTCCTCGACGCT